>JAEWWY010000437.1 GCA_023458835.1 Bacillota bacterium | reverse complement strand
TTCCACTGGTGCGCATCGGGACCTACTCGAAGGGTGGGAACCAGAAAAGCCTGCTGCCCTATACCTATGGCGATCTTGCGGCCCTGAGGGCCGGCGCGCCCTGCTCCATAGGCGGCACAGTGGAGGCCGTTGCGAATACGGACGCGCGGAGCGTGTCCATCACCCTGCGCATCAATGCCTCCCGTCCGCCCGTTACCGTAGCGTATACGTATCCCGAGGGGACAGCCCGGTTTCTTCCGGGGGACGCGGTCATCGTGATGGGCACCCTGATGGCCAAAGAGGGGGATACGTATACCTTTCAGGGGGATTTGATCGGGTTCAAGACATTTCTGGCACAATAAACAGATCCGTACATTTTACCCTTCTCAGGATGCCGGTCATGCTGAAAGCATCCACTCCCCGGAGCGGGCTCATTCATTCGCTCCCGGCTGCGGGGTGGTAATGTACAAGCCGGACGTGTGGCATGGAGAATGGAGCACGAACATCCGCGCCGTTGATGGGGCGGTCCGCCGGCCCGGCACGGGCGATATGCGCTTAAAGGAGAATATGGCGTGGAAACTGGGGCCGCAGAGGGCTGGTATTCCGGCCTGAACAAGGTTTATGCCTACATCGACGGGCATCTTGCGGAGGATTTGAACCTTGCGGCGCTGTCCGCTGTTTCAGGCTATTCGGAGTATCATTTCCACCGTCTGTTCCATGCCATGACAGGGAAAACACCCAGGGAATATGTGCTGGAGCGCAGGGTCATGGCAGCCGCCGGGCGGCTGATGTATGACCAGGCCTCCATTACCCGCATTGCATTTGACTGCGGCTTTGCCTCCTCCTCCAGCTTTGTGCGCAGCTTTTGCAAATCCATGGGCTGCTCCCCCTCCGAATACCGCAGGAGCAAGGAGCGGAAAAGGCCGCTGGATTTGGAAGCGGGCAGGTTCCGCTCCTATCAGCCCGATCCTGCTTTGGATGCCTTGTTTTTCACGCAGGCGTTTGAGGATTTGCATGTGGCGGGAATCGCCTGCCAGGGCCTGTCCAAGGAATTTGAAAGCGCCTCTATCCTGGCGGCCTTTCAAAGGCTGTTTGGCTGGCTGGCAAGGCAAAACCTTGCGGGGCCCGGCCTTGTCCTGATGGGCATGACGCTGGATACCCCGGAGGTGGCGCCCTTTGAGGAATGCCGGTATTTCGCCTGCGCCGCCGTGGGGAAGGATGTAAAAGCCGAGGGGGAGATCGGGGTCCGCGTCTTTCCTACCTCCGGGCCATATGTTTGCTTTACCATGAAGCGGAACAGGCCGGATTTTTCCAAGGCGTTTTTCCACCTGACCGATTACCTGTACGGTTGCCGCATGCCCATGGACGGGCTGTATCCGGACAGCCGTCCCTTTGTGGAATGTTACCGCCAGGCGGGCGGGGATATTGAGATTACCTTCTGCGTTCCCGTAAAGCGGAAAGACAGCAAGAAATGAAAAGCTTTTTTCCGGATACTTTCGTATCCTTCCATCAAAAGGAGGGATGCGCATGTGTCCGGGGATGCTTGAAAACAGGCAGGCTGTTTTGCGCGGGGAGAAAAGGGTGGAGGAGGTTGCAAGGGAAAGGCTGGCGATCTTCCAAAGGGAAAACCCGGCTGCGAATGCCGTGGTGGAATGCGAGCCTGATCCATTGCTTGCAAAGGCCAGGGAAATCGACGCGAAGGTCCGGGCAGGAACGGCCGGGCGGCTGGCGGGGACCGTGATCACTGTCAAGGATAACCTGGATGTGCAGGGCATGCACACCACGGCCGGCTTTTTGAAATGGAAGGATAACCTGGCGGCGAAGGATTGCAGCGCGGTGGCAAGGCTCAGGGCGGAGGATGCGCTGGTCCTTGGCAAAACCAATATGCCGCCCGGCGCCATGGATGCCCAAACGGACAATCCGGTCTATGGCCGCACCAACCACCCCCTGTTTCCGGACAGAACCTGCGGCGGCAGCAGCGGCGGCGGAGCCTGCGCTGTGAAGCTTGGCATCAGCGATGCGGACCTTGGCAATGACCTGATGGGTTCCATTCGCATCCCCGCCCATTTTTGCGGCATATACGGGTTTGTGCCTACCGGGGGCGCCCTCCTGCTGGACGGGTTTGCGGGCGGCAGGCCATCTGGAGGCGCGCTTTCCCAGATGCTTCGCCTGGGGTTGCAGGCCCAAACGCCAGAAGCGGTTGAGATGATATTTTCCGTTTTGGCGGAGGATGGCTTTCCTGCTGTGAGGCGGGAGCCGGCCAAGCGGCTGAAAATTGCCTGGTCTTTTCACTGCGGCGGCCTGCCCCTTTCCAGGGACAGCAAAGCATGCCTTACGGCGTTCCTGGAAAGGGCCGGCGCAGGCAACGACCTGTATGAGCTTTCAAAGGAAGACTATCCCTTTGAACTGGCAAGGGAAAGCTTCGCCAGGCTTTTATATGGGGCCATCGCCGCCATGATGCCCGCCGGAGTTTGCTTTGCCGCCCGGCATCTGATGGGCAACAGGCTGATGGACCGCAGGCTCAGGCCGTATCTTGCGGCGGAGGACGGCCGGGAGGAATGCAAGCGGGCCATGAGGCGCTTGATGAACAGGTTTGATTGTCTGATAGTGCCGGTCACGGCGACCCCGGCTTTTCCCCACATCAAGCCCATAAGGGTGGTCAACGGGCAGCCCTTCTATGGTGATTTTCCCGTAGACGGGCAAAAGGCGCTGTATGCCGCAGCAAACCTGGGCTATACCACGCCCTTTTTTACGGCGGATCCGGTGATGGCCGTGCCGGCGGGGGTGACGGAGGCGGGTCTTCCCGTAGGCGTGCAGGTGGTGTGCGGCGCGTACCGCGATCTTGATCTGCTGCGCATGGTGCAAACGCTTTTTACGAAATAAATGTCCCTTCCCGCAACTGCCGGAAGGCAAGGTCCAGTTCCTCTTCCGTGTTCATCACAATCGGCCCGCCCCAGGCGATGGGCTCCTTGATAGGCTTGCCCGAGAAAAGGATGATCCGGGCACCTGCCCCCTCCGGGGCGGAAACCTCCACCTGATCCCCTTCCCCAAACAGCACGGCGGTTTTTTCCTGTATGGGCCGGTCTTCTATCACTGCGCTGCCCAGGATCACAAAAGCGAACACCGTCTCCTCCGGCTTTGTTGGAAGGGTGAAGGTGCTTCCGGCATCGAGGCTTACATCCAGCAGCGTAGCCTGAATATGCCGGGGCCTGGGGCCAGCGGCGCCGCCGTAGCTGCCGGAGATCACCCGCACCAGGGCGCCCGCCGTTTGAACGGCAGGCATTATTTCCTCCGTGATTTCAAAATAGGCCGGCGGGTCCATCTTTTCAGCCTTGGGCAGATTCAGCCACAATTGAAAGCCCAGCATCCGCGGGGAGGCCTGGGGCATCTCCTGGTGCAATATGCCCCGGCCCGCCGTCATCCATTGGCTTTGGCCGGAGAGGATGACGCCCTTGTTGCCCAGGCTGTCCTGGTGCTCCATTTTGCCATGGATCAGATAGGTGATGGTTTCAATGCCCCGGTGGGGATGCATGGGGAAGCCCTTGGTGTAGTCGTCAGGGTTTGAAGAGTCAAAGGAATCCAGCATCAAAAAAGGATCAAAATCGTATACGTCCTTATAGCCCAGCACCCGGACCAGCCGGACACCGGCCCCGTCCGTCGCGGGCAGCCCGCGGTTGAGTTTTGCGATCTTTCTTTTCATCGGCCTCACCAACCCATCATCATTTTGAAAGCGCATGGAGAAAATATATTCCAGCCATTCGACGCAGGATGGATATTTTCCTTTACGGCATGCGGATGGCAATGAAACATAACTTTTTAAAAGGGCGGGCAAGCCGTTTTGACCGGCCCGGAGGGGCCTTGGCGCCGGGGTGTTTTCAGCGCCGTCCCAGGCCTTCACGGGGCCGTTTCCCGGCGGAAAAAACAGGCTGTAAATCTGCGAAATTTTCCATTGACATTTGCACCGTATCATGGTATTTTATAGTTCGTTTCAGGTGATGCACCCCATGTATACAGCCTGAAAGGAACAAGACCGCCCCAAGGGATATCCCCCGGGGTGAAGAGGCCATACGGACAGCCAGGTCTTAAGCCGATTGGCAACTTTTGTTGCTTTATTGATGGAGCGAAAAGCTCAATTTATAAGTTGGTTCCTTCATAACCAATATGCCCAGCGGCATAACCACTTGTGAATAGTCAATAAGAGTATTAAAAGTGTAAGGCTATATAGACTCTGAGTATGCTGTACGTTATGATATGGGCGAAAAGCGCCCGTTGAGCCGGCAGTTTGCGTATGACGCACGAGAATCCGCTGCAGCAAGCATCGGTATTTCCGTGCGTTTTTGATTACCTGATTGTTTGAAAGGAGGTGGACGCCATGAGCCAGGATAAAATGAAGCTGTACGGGTTCAACAACCTGACCAAGGCGCTTAGCTTCAATATTTATGATGTGTGCTATGCCAAAACGCCCAGGGAGCAGCGGGATTATATCGCCTATATCGACGCGCAGTACAATTCCGAGCGGCTAACCGAGATCCTTCGCAAGCTGACCGAAATGATCGGCGCCCATGTGCTCAACATATCCACACAGGATTACGAGCCGCAGGGGTCCAGCGTCACCTTCCTGATTGCCGAGGAATCGATGCTTTCCCGCATGGAGTCGGATACGGTGGTGGCGCACCTGGACAAAAGCCATGTGACGGTGCACACCTATCCCGAATTCCACCCCGAGACGGCTATCGCCACCTTCCGGGTGGACATCGATGTGGCCACCTGCGGGGAGATCACGCCGCTGTCCACGCTGGATTATTTGATCGGCAGCTTTGATTCCGATATCATCACCATGGATTACCGGGTGCGTGGCTTTACCAGGGACCTTTCCGGCAAAAAGATATTCATCGATGACGACATCACATCCATACAGGACTATATCGATAAAAAAACGCTGGAGCACTATGACGCCATCGACGTGAATGTGTACCAGGCGAATCTGTTCCACACCAAGATGATGGTGAAGGAAGTGGATTTGCAGCACTACCTGTTTAATACTGATATCTATGAGCTTCCGCCCAAACTCCGGCTGGAGATCACCACCAACCTGCGCAAGGAAATGATCGAGGTCTTTTCCGGCTCCAACGTATACCGCAAAGGAGGCTGACGCATGGCGGTACTTAACCAAAACCGGGCGCCCATTGTGGAGGCCCTGCAATTTGTTCAAAAAAACCGGGTGGTCCCCTTTGATGTGCCCGGCCACAAGCGGGGCAAGGGCAATCCCGAACTTGTGGCGCTGCTGGGCGAAAAGTGCGTTTCCATGGATGTGAACTCCATGAAGCCGGTGGACAGCCTGGTGCATCCCACATCCGTGATCCGTGAGGCGGAGGAACTGGCGGCCCAGGCGTTTTCCGCCTCCGCCGCTTTTTTCATGGTCAGCGGCACCACCTCCGCCGTGCAGGCCATGATTTTATCTACCGTGCGACAGGGGGAAAAGATCATATTGCCCCGTAACGTGCACCGCAGCACGATCAATGCGCTGGTTCTGTGCGGCGCGGTGCCGGTGTATGTAAGCCCCCAGGTGAACAAGCGGCTGGGCATTGCCCTGGGCATGTCGGTAAGTGATGTGGCCGCCGCCATCCGGGAGAACCCCGAAGCCAAGGCGGTGATCGTGAACAACCCCACCTATTACGGCATCTGCTCCAACCTGCCGGAAATCGTGCGCCTGGCCCACACTGGGGGCATGAAGGTGCTGGCTGACGAGGCCCACGGCACTCACTTTTCCTTTGGGGAGGATATGCCCGTTTCCGCCATCCATGCGGGGGCGGATATGGCCGCTGTGAGCATGCACAAGTCCGGCGGGTCGCTGACCCAAAGCTCCTTCCTGCTGTGCGGGCCGGGGGTAAACCCCAATCATGTGCGGCAGATCATCAACCTGACCCAGACTACCAGCGGCTCGTACCTTTTGATGTCCAGCCTGGATATTTCCCGGAAGAAGCTGGCGCTGCACGGCGTGGAGATATTCCGGAAGGTTACGGAGATGGCCCGCTACGCCAGGGATGAGGTGAACCGCATCGGCGATTTTTACGCCTATGGCCGGGAGCTTAAAAACGGCGACAGCGTGTATGATTTTGATGAGACGAAGCTGGCGGTGCACACCCTGGATGTGGGGCTGGCCGGCATCGAGGTCTTTGATCTGCTCCGGGATGAATACGATATACAGATCGAGTTCGGCGACATCGGCAACATATTGGCGTATTTGTCTGTGGGCGACAGGTTCCAGGACATCGAACGGCTGGTGGGCGCAATGGCCGAAATCCGCCGGCGCTACAAAAAGGACCGCAGCGGCCTGATGGACCATGAATACATCAGCCCTCAGGTGGTATTGACGCCCAAGGATGCCTTCTATTCCGACAAGGTTATGCTGCCGCTTGAACAGAGCGCCGGCCGCATTGCCGCGGAGTATGTGATGAGCTATCCCCCCGGAATCCCCATCGTGGCCCCCGGCGAGCGAATCACAAAGGAAATCATCGGGTATATTTCCTATGCGAGGGAAAAAGGGTGCTTCCTCACCGGTACCCAGGACCCGGAAGTGGAACAGATATTGGTGATATAGATTTCGAGAAAGTGGTTGCGCTATTATTTCGAGTCTGTGCGAAGCATTATTGAAAAGAGAAAGATATCGCGCCTGCGGGCGTGACCAAAGGGCTTTCCGATCGCCCTTTGGAAACCTTCGGAGGCCATATTTATTGTAAATAGGGGATTCAAAAGGGATGTATCCCTTTTGCGGGGG
>JAEWWY010000436.1 GCA_023458835.1 Bacillota bacterium | reverse complement strand
CCTTCATGCTCTGCGTAAGGGCCGCAGCTTCCTGGGCTTTGCCGGCCACCGCGCCAATCATCTCAATGGCCGCATAGGTGCCTGCAATATC
Organism: Bacillota bacterium; assembly: GCA_023458835.1. Classification (GTDB taxonomy): domain Bacteria; phylum Bacillota; class Clostridia; order Christensenellales; family Aristaeellaceae; genus JAEWAH01. The sequence goes on along the minus strand of JAEWWY010000436.1, from coordinate 3,056 downwards.
CTGGGCGTCGCTGGCCACGACTTTGATGCCCGCCGCCTCCAACGCGGCGACCTGTTCCACCGTCTGGGCCATGGTGCTCATGAGGACCGCCTGCGGCTTAAGGGCAACGATCTGCTCAATGTTTGTACCCGCGCCGGACTGGACGGAGGGAACAAGAAGTACCTCCGCCGGATAGTCGCAGTATTCTCCGCGGCCCACCAGCGCCTCCCCAGCCCCCAGGGCATAGAGAACTTCACAGTCGAAGGCCGTCAGCGCCACGATCCTTTTGGCAGGCGCGTCCAATTGAATTTCCCGTCCCTTCATGTCTTGCACGACAAGCGGCGCTGTCTCACCCAGGGCGCCGCCGGTCAGGAGGCCCAGGAGCAAGGCGGCCATCAGGAGCAGGGATACGGTCTTGGTTGTTTTCATGTAGGTTACCCCTTTCCATTCATTCAAATGAATAGATTGAGAGGAGCAAAAAAGTTGTCCCTCTTTTGGAGAGAGACAACTTCAACAGGCATAGTCCCATCTATGCATAGCATATCCCAATCCCCAGGAGCGTTAATGTGTAAACAGGTCTCCCGACTTGACTTCATCCTACTTGGGCGCCTTCCCATCTTGCGACAGTGGCTTTTTGCCCGTTCGTCCGTTTCACGGTTACTGGGATAGTCCGGAAATTTCATCCGCGTTCCCATGGCACTTTTCAGCGCCGCATTTTCATGCAGATACACACGCTATTCATTTGTGCCTGCATTATACCCCAGCGGCTTCATTCCGTCAATCTTCCATATCTCACATCAATGCCCATGATATCATCCCGGCGGAAAAAAACATCCCGGCTGATGTCTTCGGGGAGCATGTGCCCCGGTATGGATTCCTTTCCTTTGCCGGAATAATGGATATCCACATAATCATGATCAAGGTCGCTTGGCATATAACGGACAGGTATGCCGCATACCGAAAATGACAGGCATCCTTCGCCGTCAAGCTCTGCCGGCGCCACAAACCAGGGATCAAATTGCAGGCAGCCGTTGTCAACAATGACGCCAAGCTCGCCTCTTCGCATCAGCACAGCTTCCTTCACCTGACCGGTCATGCCCGGCTGCTGGCTTTTGCCGTCAAAGGAGGAATGGGAATACGGTTCAATCGGGATCGCCTGACATGCCATGGAATCCTTGCGGTAAAGGAATTGCCGGGTCACTTCCCGATACTTTTGGTAAACTGTTTGCGCCTTTGGCCTGTTGTGCCGGCACGCGACAGCCACCTCCAGTATGGCCAATGCCAGCTTTGCATTTTGATGCCAATAGATGCAGCCGATCCCTTCGTACTTGTACATCACCTCGCTGCGCCCGGTAAACCTGCGGTGCCCAAAGAGGCTTTCAAACTGCTCCAGCAGATACTGCTGCTGTTCGCTGCTGTAGGCGGAGGATTCCAGCGCCTTGAGCAGGATTTTTTCCGTTATCATGCCCGCGCCAAAGTGAAGCACACCATTTTGGTCCTGGCATACAATCACGCCATCGTGTGACAAAGGCGCCGCAAAACAGTTCTTTTGCCAGAAGGGGACCGTCATACGCTTGGGATAGAGGTAATGCGCGCCATGGCGTTCGCTGCCCAAAACATGATCCATCTCCTGAAGCAGCGCCTGAATATCCTCAGCTTCCATGATGCCCGCGCCAATGGCGGCCGACTGCCCCTCCAGCATGGCCCGCATCGGCTCCACGCTGCCATCGCCATGCAGCAAATTGTATGTGGTAAACAATGCGCCCCTGTTTTTCCGGATGGTGTCATCCAGCAAGGTCCTGCAGCACCCAAGCCATTGCCTGATGGCGGATGGAGCAAGCTCCTGACTGCCTGAAAAGCCGTGGTGGTAGACGCTTTGACGGTAATCCGAAAATATCTCTCCCATCCGGTCCAGCAGTTGTTTTGCGCTGCCTTTGGGCTGCGCGGCATATGCTTGCATGAGGTCCAGGGAGGTTTGCAGCCACTGCGCCACTTCTTTTGAGACCGTAAAAGAGTCTTTTTCCTCCTGCACAAGCGCCAGCAGAAAATCAACATACGCCCTCATGTGATATATGGTGACCATCGACAGGCCGATGCCTACAATGGCATTGTTGGCGTCATTCCATTCCGGGCGCTGCATGTTCATCCACACGCCGCCATCGCTGTGCACATTGGCCATTTTGCTGAGCAAGGGAACGATCAGCTTTTCCATCAGGCCTACGCAATATACATTGTCTGCCTGCAGCACCAATTGGCCGTCCGACCCAATCATTTGGCAAAGCGCCGCAATCTGCGCGTCACGCTGCCTGTCAAACAGAACGGTATTTTTGCTGTCCGCAGCAATCTGTGCATAAGGCTTGAGGATATAAGGCACATTGGCGTAAGAAAAAACCCGCATGCGCAGCAAGGCATGGAGCCTGCCGGGAAAATGATTTTTCAGGCCTTTTAACAGGCGCAGCAAATAGATGATCTGATGATCGCCCCAGTATCCCAGGCCGCTGAAGGGATTGTCCGGCTCCGGGCGCTCCCAGTCGATCCCGTCGCGATGGATGCGGTAGGGGTTGTAGCCGTCGACCGTCGACGCGTTCACAAATCTGGCGATCATGTGCTCATAATAGCATGGGAAAGACAGGCCCAGGGCCTCCCAGTTTTGAAAGATATCGCGCCAGTTCCCCTCATAGCCCTTGACGGGTTTGCCCCGCTCGTCCCTCAGCTTGATTTGAAACTGATTCCATGGCCTGGACGGGTCGCCGTGGCGGCGGGAAAAGCTCAGCGGCAGATATTCCAGCACCAGGCGCAGCCGCTGCCAATCCTCTTCAAATGCCGTTTTTAGCTGGTGAATGGTACGGCAGGCTTGAACCTTTTGAATAAATTGCTCATCGCCGCCGATGGCGCGGTTGCGCGCAAGCGAAAAATCCAAGAAATCGTCTGCATCCAATGCATAGGCATCGGCAAATATCCCGCCGCGCAGTATATTGTACAGCGTGTTCAGGTAATGATGATGCATCGCCGTTTGATCGGCAGAATGCTGGACGCCGTCCGCCATGGCCACGAGGCGGTTTAATTGTTCCCTGCCT
>JAEWWY010000435.1 GCA_023458835.1 Bacillota bacterium | reverse complement strand
GGAGGGAAGCACTTCGATGCCATTCAAATGTACGGCCGGGTTCATCTGCGCAGCGCCCTCCACCGTAATGACGGATTCCACCGTGAGATGCTCCAGCGTATCCGTAAGCGAAGGATACGCTTTCTTTTCAAGTGTGACCTGCACCTTCCCGGTGCAATCGCGGACCACCAGAAACATCATTGAGCGCGTATTGCGGATGTTTTCCACAAAGCCCTGTATCCTGCATGCATGACCGGCCTGCAGGTTTTTGATATAGGTTCTTTCCATGACCATTACCTCTCTTATTATTCCATATTCTGAAAATAACAGAGGGTATCATCAAATCCGGCATGATCTGTATGCCGCATAATATCACGCCCCTTCTTCACAAAAAATACCCACCCCGGCAAAGCATGCCGGCATGGGTATGGCGCATATGCATACGGCAAATGCGGCGGTTTCCCTTGCAGGCACGTACGATTTCGCACTTGCGCCTGCAGCGGATTGCCGCGGCTCAAGTGCTATCGGTCCATATCGCGGTCAAAAACCGGATACAGCATAAGAACGCACCTGCTTCCTGAAATTTTTCTACAGTATATCTGTGCCGGACTGTGCTGTCAATAAGAATCCGTTTCAGCACGGTGCTGGTACAGGCTTATCCCATCGCCTTCCTTAAAAAGCGTTGCGCCATTTCCACCCATACCGCGTTGTCAGGGAGCATGTATTGGGGATTCTTCGTGCCGGAGGTCTGCCCGTCACACAGGGAGGAGCCGTGGGCGCCATAGGGAAACACGTGCAACTCTGTCAGGACGCCGTGCCTGGCCAGCGCCTGGGCCATCAGCAGGCTGTTTTGCACCGGGACGCTCTTATCCTCGTATGTATGCCAGATGAACGCGGGCGGCGTATTTTCGCTGACCCAGCCGTCCACGGAGTATTCCGCATGCCGGGCGGTGTCCCGCGTCCCGGTCAGGTTCTCAAAGGAGCCACGGTGGGCATATTCCCCGCCGCTGATAACGGGGTAGCACAGAACCATGGCATTGGGGCGCACCTGGGCGGGGGCCAGGCCCATTTCCCGCCACAATTCCTCCCGTTGCCACAATGTGCCCAGGCTGCCGGCCAGGTGCCCGCCCGCGGAAAAACCAAGGATGGCGATGCGGTTTGGATCCGTGTTGTATTCATCGGCATGGGCGCGCACATGCGCTACTGCCGCCGCCGCATCCTGCTGGGGCAGGGGATAGCGGTGCGGCGCGAACCTGTACCACAGGACGAAGACATTGAATCCTGCCGCCGCAAAGCGGATAGCCACGGGTTCGGCCTCCCGCCGGCTCAGTAGCTGGTAGCCGCCGCCGGGGCAGATCACCACCGCCGGCCGGCGGATATCCCCATCGATCTCATCGGTCACTTCCGGGATATATACGTCCAGGGGAATCCGGGCACCGCCGGAGGAAGGGATCAAGGTACGCTGTCCAAGCATGCAGATCACCTCGTTGTATGTATATCTCATTATATCATGTCCGAGGCTGAAATGCCGGTTATTTCGTCCAGATATTGTCCATCAAAGATCTGCCGCCAGTAAAAGCGCTGCCGGGGAGGCGGTTCAAGGGAAAATACTTTCGTTTCAGGCAAGCGTTGTTTCATTTCAGGCATTTATCTCATATCTTATTTGTGTTATAGTAATAAAAAATCAGTTCAATAGGCGACTCAGTGTGTCATCAGGCCTGGAAGCGAGGGCTGCATGGACGATATCATCCTTAAGATACGCGATATAACCAAAATTTTTCCGGGAGTGAAGGCGCTGGACAGCGTCTGCTTTGAGCTGCGCCGCGGCGAGATTCATGCGTTGATGGGCGAGAATGGCGCGGGCAAATCGACGTTTATCAAGGTGCTGACCGGCGTACATCAGCCCGACGGCGGCGAGATTCTGCTGGATGGCAAGCGGGTGGTGATGTCCAGCCCTCTGGTCGCGCAAAAGCATGGGATCGCGGCGATCTACCAGCACCTGGCGGCCTATCCCCACCTGACCGTTGCCGAAAATATATTCATGGGCCATGAGCAGTTGACCGGCCCATACAAGCGGATCAATTGGAAAAAGACCAATGCCATGGCCAGGGAGCTGCTCGCTTCCCTGGGATCGGACATCAGCCCGACCGAGCTCATGGGCGTTTTGTCCATCGCCCAGCAGCAGCTTGTGGAGATCGCCAAGGCGCTGTCCCAAAGCGCCCGGGTATTGATCATGGATGAGCCCACCGCCGCCCTTTCCCGGCGGGAGAGCGAGGAGTTGTACGGCATCGTGCGCCGGCTGCGGGATAGCGGAACCTCGGTGATCCTGATCTCCCACAGGTTTGAGGATATGTATAAGCTGGCCGACCGTGTGACGGTGTTCCGAGACGCCAAATACATCGGGACATGGCCCGTTGGGGAGACCACCAGCGAGCAGCTTGTCAGGCACATGGTGGGCCGCTCCATCGACCAGTTTTTCCCTCACAAGGAGGCAACCGTGGGCGCGGAGGTCTTGCGTGTTACAAACCTTTCGCGGACCGGCTACTTTGCCGATGTGAGCTTCACGCTGCACGCGGGCGAGATATTGAGCCTTACCGGGCTGGTAGGCGCCGGCCGCACAGAGGTGATTGAGGCGCTGCTGGGCATCACGCATCCAAGCGCGGGAAAGGTCTTTGTGAACGGGGCTGAGGCGCGGCTCCGCGGCCCCAGCAGCGCCATGGGGCTGGGCATCGGCCTTCTGCCGGAGGACAGGCAGAAGCAGGGGCTGCTGCTGCCCTGGTCCATCGGGCGCAATATCACGCTCCCGTCCCTGTACCGCTTCGCTAAAAGGCGGCTGCTTTTAGCTGCCGCCGAGCATAAAGAGGCCGACCGGCTCAAGCGGCTGATGGATATACGCGCCGCGTCCATTCACGATACCGCCGACTCATTGTCGGGCGGCAACCAGCAAAAGCTGGTGGTGAGCAAGCTGCTGTGCTGCCAGACGAAAATTCTGATTATGGATGAGCCCACCAAGGGGGTCGATGTAGGCAGCAAGGCCCAGATATATGGGATCATGTGCGACCTTGCGGCCCAGGGCTTTGGCATATTGATGGTGTCGTCGGAGATGCCCGAGGTGATCAACATGTCCGACAATATCATCGTCATGCGTCAGGGGCGCGTATCTGCCAGGCTTACCCGGGAGGAGGCTACCCAGGAAGCCGTGCTGACCGCCGCCCTCCCCGCAAGCCGTGGGGCGTGAAGGAAGGAGCACTCAAAATGCCAAAAGAGACAAGGCGGCCCGGGCTGTACGCGCTGCTGAACAGATACCGTGAAATCGGGTTGCTGGTAGTCGTCCTTCTGCTGGTCGCCCTGGTAGGCCTTCGCAATCCCTCCTTCGCGACGCCTGCAAACCTCCTGTTCATCCTGGAGGACACCGCCATCATGGCCATACTGGCCGCGGGCATGCTGTGCGTGCTGCTGGTGGGCTCCATCGACATCTCGATTTCCGCCATCATGGCAGTCTCCGCGATGACGGTGGGCATCATCATGCGGGGCCAATTGACAAGCGCCGGGGCCAACGTGCGCCAGAGCCTGCCACTTATGCTTTTGCTGCTGGCCGGCGTGGGCACGGGCTCGGTCATCGGGCTGTTAAACGGCGCTATCATCGCCTACGGCAGGGTGCTGCCCATTGTGACGACGCTGGGCATGCAGTATCTCCTCTACGGGCTGAACCATATTTTGAGCGGCGGTTCGGCGATCTACCGCAAGGACATGTCGGACGCGTTTTTCCAGTTCACCAGGGCGGAGCCGCTGGGGGTGGACAGCAAGATATGGATCATGCTGGCGGTTTACGCGGCGCTTTTGCTGTTTGTTACCTATTTCAGGCATGGGCGGCACATGAACGCGGTGGGCTCCAATAGGGAGGCGGCGGCCATGCGCGGCATACCGGTGAAGCGCACCATCGTGACGGCCCACGTGATCATGGGCGCTTTGGCCGGGCTGGCCGGGCTTTTGTACGCCTCCCGGGATACCAAGATCACACAGGATATGGCCAACGGGTATGAGATGTATGTCATCGCCGCCTGCGTGATCGGTGGCGTGGCGGTCACAGGCGGATCGGGCAAGGTGCTGGGCGTACTGCTGGGGGCGCTGACTATCGGCGTGATCAACAACGGTCTGACCATGATGCGCCTGACCGGCAGCTCGGAATTCTGGAAAAAAGCCATCCAGGGCGCATTGATACTTGGCGCGATCGTATCCAACGTGGCCCTGCAGCGGGTGACGCAGCGCCAAAACCTCCTAA
>JAEWWY010000434.1 GCA_023458835.1 Bacillota bacterium | reverse complement strand
GTCCCACACCCTGTACAGGGGGAACAGCCAGGCATACAACGCGAAGACGATTCCAAATGCCAAAATGCCGGCGCCGGCACCTTTTCTGTTATTCTTCCCATGCGGGGAAGTTTGCTTGTTAGCCATGACCGATCCTCCATCCGGTAGACTTACGCGCCTATGGTAAGTCAATTCCGCTTTTAAGTAAAGGCGCATCCGCGCAAAGCCGCGTTTTGACGCATCAAGCATGCATACGGGGCGCCCAGCCTTCAAAGGCAGCTTACATTATAGCACAGCCGGCCTTGGGCGCAACGAAAGGGGCATGAGAAAACAATGAGAATTCCATGAGAGACAAGGGCTTTCATTCATATGGATGAAAGCGCTGTCCCTCAATGGCATTATAAGCGTATGGGAAATTTCTGTCAAACAAAAAGGGGCACCGGTAAAAACGCCGCCGGGCTTTGAAAAAGCCCGGCGGCATGTCCAACTGCAATAGCATCGTTTCATTGTAAATGACGAAGCCACTTTGTGGAAGGCGATGCGTCTATTTGTAATAGCTTTGCCCGTAAATGAATTCGTGCAGCGCCTCAATATTGGTTTTGAGGTTCTTGCCGCTCATATACACCAGGCTGGCCCCGTTGATATCCTTATAACCGTACGTCTTGTCCATGGGCACCCGGTGCTGGGCAATCAGGGGCTCCCCGGACGCCGCCCTTTGGAAAAGGTTCGATTGAAGCACGATGGTGCCCAGCTCGAACATTTCCCCTACCCTGACATTGGTATACACATACGGCAGCACCGCGTCCAACAGGTCCGCCATCCTGTTCATGTTCATATCCTGCATCACCTGGTTCAAAAGGACCTCCAGGAGCTTGCGCTGGCGGGCAGTGCGCATAAAATCGTTATCAATGCCGCGGATGCGGGCGAATGTAACCGCCTGCATGCCGTCCAGGTGGTGCATGCCGGCCTCGCCCTTTACCTTGTCCCGCTTCACCTTGTCCAAAGGCTCCTTGCGCAGCTCATAATTGATGCGGTTGGCTTCCGCCTTGGTAAGCTCGATGTCCACGCCGCCCAGGCTGTCGATGATGGCGGCCAGGCCAAAGAAGTTGATGGAGACAAAGCGCTCCACGTTCATTTGAAAGTTGCGGTTCACTGTGCGCATCGCCAGCTTCGGCCCGCCGTCTTCCTCTTTTCGCGAACCGAACGCATAGGCAACGTTCATGCGGTAGGCGTTTGTGTAGCCGGGGATGGTGACGGCCGTATCCCTGGCAATGGAGGAAAGCTTGATTTCCCCCGTCTCCTTGTTGATGGAGAGGATCATGACCACATCGGAAAGCCCTGTATTGAGGACATCCGTGCGTGAATCCACGCCCAGCAGCAGGATGTTGATATATTCGCCCGGAAGGTCGGAATTGGCTTCCAGCTCGCTTAAATTAATATCGGCGATATCGCCCTGGCCCAGATCCAGGAGCATTTGCTCATGCTCGGTATCCAGGTCTGTAAGGTCGATGGAAGCCTCATCGTTCTGCGTGACAGCGCCGGATTCCTCCGACTCCCACTGCTCCCACTGGGCCAGGTCTTCCTCGTCCAGCCCTTTTTTGATTTCATCCCCGAAAAAAGATACCTCCGGATCCTCCTCGCAAAGCGCCGCGGGCACAGTGGCCGCAAGGAGCACAAACGCGCAAAAAAAGCTTGCCAGCCGTTTCCTCCATGTACACCTCAAGCTATGTTCCTCCTCCCCGTTGGGGTGGAATTTCAGGCCGTTCAGGCCCTTTGGTTTATCCGGCTCATTATACCCGCGGGGGCTTGAAAATGCAATCCTGAAAGCCCTCGGGCATGCCTGTGATGGAAACGATTGAGAATACCCGGTTCATCCCTGAGGGTCAAAAGCCAGCACATTTTCTACGCCGTGGGTCCAGCAGAACATATCCACCGGCTGGCAGCGGGTGATCCTGTAGCCCTTTTGATGAAAAAGTGCGGCGTCCCGCGCCTGGGTGGCAGGGTTGCAGCTTATATAGACCACCCGCCGCGGCCGCGCCAGCGCAATGGCCTCAATCACCTTCGGCTCCACGCCCTTGCGTGGCGGGTCCAGCACGATAACATCGGGCCTCAACCCTTCCTCCACCAGCCTTGGCAGAAGGTCCTCCGCCTGCCCGTGCATAAACTCCGCGTTGGCAATGCCATTCATTGATGCGTTCTCCCGGGCGTCCGCAACAGCGGCCTCCACCGTTTCCAGGCCGATCACCCGCAGCGCCTTTTGCGCCAGAAGCAGCGAAATGGTGCCCGCGCCGCAATAGACGTCGGCCACGGTTTCCGTGCCGGAAAGGCTGGCAAACTCCAGCGCCCTGCGGTACAGCACCTCCGTCTGCTCCGGGTTGATCTGAAAAAAGGAAAGGGGAGACAGGGAGAATTTCAGGCCGCAAAGTATGTCGCAAAGCCGTTCCTGACCCCATACCACCTGGTAATTATCTCCCAGGATCACATTGCTGCGGGCGGTATGGATGCTTACGCACAGGGATTTCAACAGCGGGACTTCCTTTTTAAGCGCGGTCAGCAGCTCTTGCTCCCCGGGCAGCTCCTGCCCGTTCAGAACGATGACGGCCATCACCTCCCCTATGCGGGAGGAACGGGCCATCACATGGCGCACAAGCCCCGTATGCGTTTCCTCCTGATAGGGCAGAATGCGATACGTTTCCATCCAGCCCCGCACCGCCTTCAAAACGCCGTTGAGGCCCGGCTGTGCGACGGGGCAGGCAGCGATGTCGATAATGTCATGGCTGCGGGGCGCATAAAAGCCGATCCTGGGTTTGCCCGCTTCCCCGCCTACGGGCAGCGCTGTTTTGTTGCGGTAATGCCACGGGTCCGCCATGCCTAAAACAGGAGGGACCGCAACCTCAAGGCCCCCGATATGCCTGAAGCAGTCCTCCACCTGCACGCGCTTGAAATGGAGGGTCTGCTCATAGGACATATGCTGGGAAGCGCAGCCGCCGCACCGGCCAAAAACCTCGCATGGGGGCGTTTGCCTTGCCGGGCTTGGGTTCTTCACCTCCAGCAGCTTGCCAAAGGCATGACGCTTTTGCACCTTCACCACACGGCAGGAGATATCCTCATCCGGCAAGGCGAAAGGCACAAACAGCGCCATGTTCTCATGAAAGCACACGCCCTCCATCTCGGCTCCCAGCCGCTGGCATTTCACATGTACCACCTGGTTTTTCTGCACAAAAATCCTCCCTTGCTCATCCGCGCCATGGTGCCCTGTTCAGCCCCGCTCCTGCGCGTCGCCCTGTTGTTTCGTACTTTCCGTACCTTTCTTTTCCGGCGTATGCGGGGCGCTTGACTGGGCTGCCAGCTTTTGCGCGCACAGGCTGCGGAAGGCGGCGGCTTCGATGGCGTAGTGCATGGCGGTCGCCTCGGAGGGGCGGGAGGCAAGGGATTGAAAAGCATTTTCCTGCGTTTTGCAAAAGGCCGCGTATAATTCCTCCGTGTCCGCTCCCGGCGGCGGTGTCAGAAGCTGCTTCATTTCCTCCAGCGAGGCCACCTGCTTGAGGGTGCAGAGCATCATCAACTGCGCAAGCTGGACACGGTCATATTTCTTGCCCACAGGCCGCTTTACCAGCCCGCATTTAACATAATTGTTGATCATGGAGGGCGTAAGGATGCTCCCGGCCACAGGATACAGCGCGCGGCACTGCCGCTCCATGTAGGTAATGACCTGGTCCATATACAGCCCCAGGTCCGGCAGTTGATCCCACGCCGGGGGCGCGTAAGCGGTCAGGCATGCGTCTGTTGTTTTTTGATTTTGCATGATGAAGTTCCTTCCCGTGTAATATGCCACCATACTACCACATCATCCATTATTCCACAATCCCTTTTACAATCCCCCACTTGACATTGTAATAATAATGGTTTAATCTAATATTGAAAACCAGATTATGAGGAGATGGAAAGCACATGGACTTGCGGCCGATTCATTTGTTTGGAGATTCCATTGGCAAAGGCATCCTGTTTGATGAGGGCCGTGGAAGGTACGCCATTGCCCGGGAGCGCTGCGATGCGCAGTTGCAGGCCGCCCTTAACGTTCCGGTGGAAAATCATGCCCGGATGGGGGCCACGGTGGCGGAAGGGCTGCAGGATTTTCTGGAATGCGGCGATGTGGCCGGCACCATCGTGGCCATTGAGTACGGCGGGAACGACTGTGACCTGAAATGGGATGAGGTGGCGAAGGACCCTTCCGCCTGCCACGAGGCCAAGATCCCGCTTGAGACATTTCGCCGCCTGCTGAAGGAATTCGTGCTGAAGGTGCGCCGCCGCAATGCCGCGCCGCTTTTGGTGACACCGCCGCCCCTGGACGCCCAGCGCTTTTTTAACTGGGTCACCAAAGGTCTTGACGCCGATGCGGTACTCCGGTATTTGATCGATGTGCAGAACATCTACAGGTGGCAGGAGCGGTACGCCATCGCTGTGCGGGATGCGGCGCTTGAAACGGGTTGTGATATATTCGACCTTCGGGATGTTTTCCTCTCCAGGCGGGATGTTGCGGACCTGATAAGCTTGGACGGCATGCACCCAAATGCCAAAGGCCATATGCTGATAGCGGAGTCGCTTTTGCGAAAGGACTATCTGTATATCAAGCCGGCGCTGCCCTTGATGCCGGTACCAAGGCTTGCAAAGGCACCCGGTTCAAAACAGTATCACACGCGCATGCCATTGCAGGCGAAAAACCTGCTGTCATAACAAAAAATCCTTCCGGAAAGGCACGGGCCGTTTCCGGAAGGATTTTTGCAAAGAAGGGTGCTTTATTTCAGGATGGCTTCCGCAACCTGCGCGCCGGCCGCGCCTGTATTTTTGCTGAACACGATCTTCACTGCCAGCAGGCTTTGTCCGGGCAGCGGGATAAAGACGCTATTCCCCGTATCGGGATCAAAAGCGTATTCCCGGGCGGGCACCAGCTCTTCAAACTTCGTCCCGTCCGCGCTGCCCTGTATGGAGAACGTCTGGGTACGCTTGTTCCAGATGGCGGCCGGGTTCAGATGCAGCGCGAGGCTTGTAGGGGATTCAGGCTTTGAAAACGCAAGCGTCAGCTCATCCTGCCCGTTTCCGGCGCCTTCCCAATAGGTGCTCAGGTCGCCGTCAGCCGCATTGGCCCCGGTATAGGACTGGGTCTGGCCGTTGGCGGAGGCGGTTGCGCTGATGCCTTCCTCCAGGGCGGCGGGCACCTCTTTCACCTTGTAGGTGTGCAGATAGCCGGGATAGGTGGCGGTTACAAGGCTTTCATCGGCCTCCGCCCGGATGTTGCCGCCGATGTTCTTGTTTATGTTGAGCCGGATGCCGTCCAGCGAGGTGATGCGCTTGCCCAGGATCTCCATATTTGTGAACAGCACGTCGTCAATGGTGTAATCCTTGCTGAAGGCGAAGATGCGTATGGAGGCTTCCTTGCCGCTCAAAACCTTGATATTGTCAAACACCACGCCCCTGATGTTCCCACGGACAGCGGACTTGGACCACTGGGATTTGGTGGTGGTCAACTCGATGAGCAGCCTCGCGCCATCGCCCTCGCCCATTTGCGCATCCTCCACCAGGATATTTTCAAAGCGCACGTTTTGGATGAGGGCGTTATCGCCGTTGTGCACGGACATGACAGGCTTGTGGAAGTTGTGCAGCACCGTGATGTTGCGGAAGGTGATATCCTCCATCACCTCCGCCCTGGTCTCGTAGCCCACCTCGCAGGATTGGGCCAGGTCGGTCCAGAGTACGCAGTTTTCAAACAGGATGGTTTTGACGTTCCCGTCGTAGCCCTTTACCACCAGGTTGTCGTCCCAGCCCCGGATAAAGCAGTTTCGCACCGTCACATTTTGGCAGGACTGGGTGGTGACGCCGTCGGAGTTGGACCTGGCAGCTACGATGTTGATGCCGTCCACCGTAACGGTGCCGCACTTATACAGGTTCACCGTCCAGGCCGCGGGGTCCAGGATGGTGATGCCCTCGATGGTAATGCTCTTGCTTTGGGTAAAGTTGATGGGCACGATGGTATCTTCCCACCGGTCATACCGGCTGCCGTCGATGATGCCCCGGCCCAGGATGCGCACGTCCTCCACGCCGCTGGCCTGGATGTAGCCCCTCAATACGCAGCCTCCCGCTAGATAGACCGTTTGGCCGCTTTTTAATTCGATCAGCCCCGCTTCATGAACGCCGGGGCCATAGTAGATCACATTTGGATCATTTTTATCGGGGATATCCGTTTCCGGGGCGGAAGCAAACAGATGCAGCGCGCCCTTCACCTGGTTGTTGTATTCCACGGTGATTGCGGCAGGTTCCCTTAAGATGAACTGCGCCGTATCGCCCTTGATGGAAGGGGTAATGTTCAGCGACAGGGGCCGGACGGTGACGGATTCCAATGCCACTCCCGGAAACTGCACCGTTACAGATACAGGGCCGCCCATGGAGAACAGCGCCACGGGCGTTTTGGAGAGCATGGGCCGGGAGGTCCATGTCCGTTGATGGTTCACCGCCGTATCGATGACGGAAAGGGGCTGGCCCTCAACCCACACCTTGCAGGTTTCGCTTGGAGGAAGGTTGACCGGCTGGCTGTACAGCGTAACTGGATAACCCGCCCCTGCAAGGGACGGCGCCACCAAGCTTGTGAGCATAAAGCACAGCAGCAGGGAAACGAGCCTTTTCATTGCGGGCGCCTCCTTCATCCTATCCCTCTATGGAAGTTTTCCCGGATGGGGTATGGGGAAGCCCCCTTTTTCAAAAGGAGGTTTCCCCGCTTGTTTCCCGGCAATCCTCCGGCAGCGTCAAAGTGACATCCTCCCGGCCCACGGTGATTTCCCTATTGTACACGAAAAGCTTCACAGGTTCGCCCGTCACCAGGGAGAGTGTGACGGTCTCTTTGCGCACCTTCACATTCAGCGTGCTTCCGGATAAGGTAAAACAGAATTGATACCCCTGCCAGGCGGCGGGGATGGAGGGATGAAGGGAGGGAATGGCTCCGTCGGTGCGTAAGCCCCCAAAGCCGAACACAATGGTCACCCAGGC
>JAEWWY010000433.1 GCA_023458835.1 Bacillota bacterium | reverse complement strand
TATACCGCACCGCAAGCACCGCGGATGCGGCTGTTTGTTTTGGCTGCTCCTATTGATTGCCGTGATTGTTGGCGTGATCGTCATGGCGAATGCCACCACCAACAGGCAGGTAAAGCTTGTAAAGCAGGCCGTTTCCGTGCTGGGTCTGAGCCGGGACCTGGAGGGCTTTTCCATCCTGCATATCAGCGACCTGCACGCGGCGGAGCTGGGACAGGAGCAGGCCATGATCGCGGCGGCCCTGAACCGGCAAACCTACCATGCCGTATGCATTACCGGGGATATGGTGGGCGAATCGGGCAATGTAGAGCCATTTTTGCAATTGCTTTCGCTTTTGAAAAAGGAGGTGCCCATCCTGTTCATCCCGGGCGACTGCGATCCGGCTCCTTTATATACCTCCGCCCATGATACCCTGTCGGTGCTGGCCCCGTATATCACCGCGGCCCAGGCAGCGGGAGCGGTTTACCTGGATGCGCCTTTCCCCCTCACCGTGGGGAAGACCACCCTATGGTTCAGCCCCGAAGGCCTGTATTCCATGGACGCGGATACCACCATCGCTTCCTGCCAGGGTCAATTGGACCGGCTGAACGGCGTCAACGCCTCCTCCACGGCCGATGGCGCGGCCGAAACACGGGCCTGGGAATACCGGCTGGATGCTGCCATGCGACTGAAGGAAGCGCGCATTCAGATGAAGAGCGCGGACTACCATATCGCCCTTTCCCACGCGCCGCTTACCTATGATTATGTGCGCAGCGTATGGGACTGGCAGGACAGCAGCGGCACTTCCATGCAGCGCGTGACGCTGGCCCTGGCCGGACACCTGAATGGCGGCCAGTGGCGCATCCCCGGCAACGGGCCCATCTATGTGCCTGAACTGGGCTGGTTTCCGGAAGAACGGCTGGTAACGGGGCTGAGCCGCATATCCACCATCGCCCAGTACATCAGCCCCGGCCTTGGCTCTTCCTGCCACTATCCCCTGCAGCCGGGCCGGCTGTTCAACCCTCCCGCGATCACGCTGCTCACCTTGACCGGCAAGCCCCAATAGGCTTGCTGGAAGGCTGTCAGGCTTCCCCATTTTATGACAGTTCCCGGCGGATGCCTTGACAAATGTATGGGGAAGGTGTATCGTATCCAAAAAACACACCTCAAACAAAGGGGTTGGGTGCATGTCTCTTCTTCGCTTTCAGCCCATGCTGGAAAGCCGGCCCATTCGGGAGATCGCCTACGAGGTGCTCAAGCATGCCATCATCACCGGCGAGATTCCCGCCGGGGAGCGCATTGTGGAGACCGACTATGCAGAGCGGCTGCATATCAGCCGCACGCCGCTTCGTGAAGCATTGCGCAAGCTGGAGCGGGACGGACTGGTGGAATATGTCATGCGCCGCGGCGTGGTGGTCCGTGCCTTCACCATCGCCGATGTGGAAGAAATTTACACCATCCGCAACGCGCTGGAAATGCTGACGCTGCCCGCCATCATCAAAAATGTGACGGAGGAAGACATCAAGGCGCTGGAGGAAAAGCTCAAGCAGA
Source organism: Bacillota bacterium (assembly GCA_023458835.1). GTDB lineage: Bacteria > Bacillota > Clostridia > Christensenellales > Aristaeellaceae > JAEWAH01. The sequence continues at coordinate 3,212 of JAEWWY010000433.1, read as the reverse complement.
TGGATGCGGCGTTAAAGGAAGGCAGCATAGAGGCGCTTTCCCCACTGGCCCGGGCCTTCCATAGCCAGGTGACCCGTCTGTCGGGACAGCCCCGGATTTTGCGGGTCATCGAAAGCCAGGACGAGTACATCACCCGCTTCTCCGCCATGAGCATCGCCCAGGAGAACCGCCGCCACGAGGCGCAGCAGGAGCATTACGAAATCGTGGAGTGTCTTATAAAACGCGACCTCCACCACCTGCAGGCCGTTATGCAAAAGCATATAGAGCGCAGCAAGGAAAATTGCCTTACAGCTCTTAGCAAAAAGAAGTAAACCGGAATATGATACAGGCCCTCCGGTAAAAGGCCGGGGGGTTTGCTTCATGAAAGGAAGCTTTATCACCGGATGAAAGCCAATTATCATACCCACACATTCAGGTGCAAGCACGCTACGGGAATGGATGAAATGTATGTACAATCCGCCATCAGGGCGGGCTTTAGCACCCTGGGTTTCGCGGACCATACCCCCTGGCCTTATCAAAGCGACTACGTTTCCGGCATCCGCATGGATATTTCGCAGCTTTCCGGCTATGTTACAAGCCTTCGCGCATTGAAGGAAAGGTATGGGAATGAGCTGAATCTTCTTATCGGCCTGGAATGCGAGTATTTCCCCAAATACATGAACTGGCTGAAGGAAACAAAAGAGGCCTATCATTTGGATTACCTGATCTTCGGTGCCCACTTTATCGGCAGCGATGAGGATTCCCCCTACGTAGGCCGCGCCTGCCGGGATACCGCCTTCATGTACAGGTATGCCGATATGTGTGTGGAAGGCATGCAGACCGGGCTGTACGCATACCTGGCCCACCCGGACCTGTTCATGCGCTGCCGCGATACCTGGGACGCGGACTGCCAGGCGGTGGCAAAGGCCATCTGCTCCTGCGCATTGGCATGCGACATGCCTCTTGAGTACAACCTCAACGCCCATGTCATCGGCGACAGCGAGTGCCTCTTCCCCAGACGGGAGTTTTGGGAATTTGCGGCCCTGATGGGCAACAAGGCCGTCATCGGCTACGACGCCCACCAGCCGGAAATGCTGGAAAATGCCGCCGCGGAGGCGGAAATCCGGGCGCTCCTTGGCAGCCTGAATCTTCATCCCCTGGACAGCATACAACTACAGACGACAAATCCGCAGCTATGCGGACAGATGCAAGGAGGAATACGATGACCTGGGACCTTTCGGTGATCTATGAGAGCTTTCAAAGTCCGGCCTTCCAAGCGGATTTAAACAGCCTCCAGCCCCGTATGGATGAAATTGAAAAGACGTTTTCCGAAGGCGGCACGCCGCTTCACCTGCTGGAAAAGGCCACAGAGCAGTTCACCGCGCTGAATGAAGTGTTTGACAAGGTAGGCACCTTTGCGTATCTTCATTGGGCTGCCGACGCGGTCAATGAGGAGGCGCTCGGCTACATCGACCAGTTGATGGCAAAGCAGGTGGATGCGGAGCGGCTGCAATCGGATTTCAGCCGCTATCTGGGCACGCTTGATGATTTGGATACGGTGATTCAAAAGAGCCCTCTGCTCAAAGAGCATAGTTTCCTGCTGCATGAAATGAAGGAAAACGCCGCCCACCGTATGGACAAGGCCATCGAAAGCTGGATATTGCGCATGTCGCTGACCGGCGGCGAAGCATTCTCCCAGCTTTGGGAAAAGCTGGCCGCCACCCTTACCGTTTCTTTCCGGGGCGAGGAGATTCCCCTGTCCGCCGTTCGTGCCAAGGCCTACGATCCCGACCCTGCTGTGCGCAAGGAGGCCTATGAGGCGGAGCTTGCCGCCTATCCCAAGGTGGAGCTGCCTATGGCGGCCTGCTTGAACGGTATCAAGGGCGAAGCGCGCATCCAAACGGAAGCGCGCCGCTTTGACAGCGTGCTTGATTGGACGCTGCACGATTCCCGCATGGACAGGCAAACGCTTAACGCGCTGTGGGCGGCTGTAAAAGAAGCGCTGCCTGACTTCCGCAGGTACCTTAAGGCCAAGGGGCGGCTGCTGGGCCATAAGGACGGCATCCCCTTCTATGACCTGATGGCCCCCGTGGGCAAGGGAATGCGCAGCTACACCGCGGAGGAGGCCAGGGCTGTGCTGGCCGAAAAGCTGGGCAGCTTTTCCCCGGCCATGGGCGCGTTCATCCATGAGGCCTTCACGGGCCGCTGGATCGATATGTATCCAAGGAACGGCAAGCAGGGCGGCGCCTTCTGTTCCTCCGTGCATCCCCTTGACATCAGCCGTATCCTGACCAATTTCGCCGGCAGCTTTTCAGATATCAGCACCCTGGCTCATGAGCTGGGCCACGCCTGGCATAACAGGTGCATGGCGGGGCTGCCCATATTGCTGACGGACCAGCCCATGCCCCTGGCGGAAACGGCCTCCATCTTCAATGAAACGCTTTTAAGCCACGCGATGCTGCAGACCGCTTCCAAGGAGGAAGCCTTCACCATCATCGAAGCGGAGCTGATGGAAGCCACCCAGACCATTGTGGATATCTATGGCCGCTTCCTCTTTGAAACGGAGGTCATTGAAACACGGGCCGACCATACCCTGAGCGTCAATGATCTCAAGGATGCCATGCTTAAGGCACAGGAAGCCAGCTATGGCGACGGCCTCTGCAAGGATGCACGCCATCCCTACATGTGGGCCTGCAAGGGGCATTACTACAGCCCCACGCTCCATTTCTACAACTTCCCCTACGCCTTCGGGCTGCTGTTCGCCAAGGGCGTATTCGCCAAGTACCTTCAAACGGGCGACAGCTTCGTGCCCACCTACAACCAGCTTCTCCGCTCCTGCGGCAACGGCATGGTGTATGATGTGGCCATGAGCGTGGGCATTGATGTCCGCAGCGTGGACTTCTGGCGCAGCTCCCTGAACATCGTAAAGGAGTCCATCAACCGGTTCGTGGAGATGTGCGATAAGCAATAAGCCTCTCCAAAGCATTTTCGTACCGTCAAGAGGCGGGCGATTGATAATCGCCCCTACGATGCAGCCTGTTTATTGGCTTCACTGCCGGAACATGCAAGAACCGGAAGAAAGGCCAATACACGCTTTACGCCGTAGGGGCGAATATTAATGCGAATCAAGGGTAGAAAAAGAGTAAGAGGGGAGCCAAAACCAAAAGGACAAACGGGCGTTCACGTAGAAAGGTTCTTTTGTGTGGAAAGAACAGCTCATCACGCTATACTGC
>JAEWWY010000432.1 GCA_023458835.1 Bacillota bacterium | reverse complement strand
TCAGGAGCGCGTCGGGATTGCTGATGGAAATGGGCAGGCCGCGGGCAATATGATGGCAGAACGTAGCCACCACGCTGTTGTAGTTGGGGCGGCACCATTTGCCAAAGAGGTTGGGCAGACGGTAGATATAGACGGGCACGCTTCGTTCCCGGCCATAGGCGAACAGAAGATCCTCCGCCGCTTTCTTGCTTTGCCCGTAAGGGTTATCCATGGCTGCCTGGATGGAGGAAGAAAAAAGCACCGGCGCCTTGCTTTGGTTTTGCGCAAGGGCCTCCAGCAGCCTGGCGGTGAAATCCCGGTTCCCCTCCTGGAATTCCTCCGCCCTTTGCGGCCGGTTCACCCCGGCCAGATGGAATACAAAATCACATTTTCCGGCATAGGAATTCAGCAGCCCGGGATCGGTGTCCACATCATAAGGATATACTTCCGTATTCTCCATCTGCTTTAGCGAAAGGACCAGATTCTTTCCGAGAAAGCCGTTTGCCCCGGTGACCAGCGCTTTCATGCGATCCCTCCTTACGGCAGGATGGCCGCGCGGACGCTTGCAGTTTTCATCCTGACAGGATATAGTGAATGCGGAAAGCTTCATAGTTGTGCATTTGGGGAGGAATGATGATGAAACAGCGTGCCCTGGCGTTCACTTTGACCCTGGCTCTTATGCTGCTGCCTTTCAAAGGCCTTTGTGAAAGCGCCCTTCGGGAGGCGCCTCCCCGCAGCATTACGGTCCTTTTGCTGGGGGCGGACGGGACCGGAGATAAGCGCAGCGCCGCCGCCATCGTGATCGCCGCTTTGAACCTTGATACAGGCGCGGTGAAAATGGCGTCCATTGACCGGAATACCCGGGCGGCAGGACCCGATGGCAGCGATATACGGCTGGACGCAACCATAGCGCTTGGCGGCACCGCGCTTGCGCTTCAAACGGTCAGCGACCTGTTCAAGCTGAAAATAACCCGCTTCGTTTGCGTAGATTTATCCGGCATGGAAAAGATCATCGATGCGCTGGGCGGCGTGGATGTGGATGTGCGGGAAAGCGAAATCCATATCTTGCTGGCGGACGGAAAAACAAAAGCCTTCCAAAAGGCGGGGCTGCAAACACTTGGCGGCGCACAGGCGCTGGCGTATATGAAAGACCATACGGGGGAAGAGGCAGGCGGTTCACACATGAGCCGGGTGCTTGGCGCCTGCATGCAAAAGGGCTTGAAAATGGGCTTTGATTCCCTGATAGGATTGGTCTCGGAACTGATGGCTCATGTGGAAACGAATATGACGATGATAGATATGATGGAGGCAGTCCTCTCCGCGCTGTCCGTATCCATGACGGGGATGGAAGCAAAACAATTCCCCGTTTACCGCGCGGAAGAAGCCAATGATAACGAAACCGCCGTGCTTTTTGTAGACAGCACGGCGGAAGCGGAAGCATTATACGCTTTTTTGTACGGGGAGGCGGCCAGGCCCTGATGATGGCTATCCTTCCTGCTCCGGGATCAGGGTAAGGATCTCCTTGATAGACAGGCAGCTTTCCTCCGCCTCCAGCGACCGCCCGTTTTCCAAAATGGTACGGGCTGTGCGCTGCATGGCGGGGAAGGCGCTGCGCAGCAGGTGGTTGGCATGGATGACGATGTTGACCCCGGCGGCCGCAAGCGCCTCTTCGGTAATCACGTTGTAGGTGGTAGGCACGGCTGCCAGCGGCGTCGTTTGATCCACTTGCCTGAACAGGCGGCAGAATTCCAGAATTTCCGCCGGGTCCTTTTGGCAGGAATGGATCATGATGCCGTCCACCCCGGCGGCCACATAGGCGCGGCAGCGGGTGAGGGCATCCTCCATGCCTTTGTTTAATATCAGGCTTTCGCACCGGGCGATGATCATGAAATCACGGGTCTTTATGGCATTTTTGCCTGCCCGGATTTTTTGGCAGAAGCTTTCGATGTTTTCCTGTGTCTGCTGCGCTTCTATCCCGAACAGGGAGTTCTTTTTCAGCCCCGTTTTATCCTCGATGATAACGGCGGATATGCCCAGCCGCTCCAGCGTGCGCACGTTGTAGGCGAAATGCTCCGTTTGGCCGCCGGTGTCCCCGTCCAATATGATGGGCTTGGTGGTGACCTCCATGATTTCCTCCAGCGTCTGGATGCGGGAGGTTAAGTCCACCAGTTCGATATCCGGCTTGCCCTTGGCGGTGGAGTCGCACAGGCTGGAGACCCACATGGCGTCAAATTGTTTGACGCCTTTTTGCGTTTCCACCCTTGTCTGCTCTACGATCAGCCCGGTCAGGCCGTTGTGGGCTTCCATCACCGAAAGGCAGGGCTTATATTGCAGCAGCTTTTTCAGCCTGGAGCGCCGGTGCTCCGGCATGGAAAGCTGCTGGTCCAGGCGGCTCAGCGTTTCCTCCGTGGGTGTGCGGGTATAGGGATATTCCGTAAGCTCCCCGCCCCATTCCGCCAACACATCAATGACCTGGCGGCGGATGTTGGCCTGGTAGCCCACCCGCCAGTCATCCCCGTGGACCACGATGTCCGGCTTCAGATCCCTCAAAACAGCCTCATAGCTCAGCGTGTTTTGCACCACTACGCGCCTGACGCCCACGATGTTTTGAAAAAGCTGCAGCCGCTCCTCCAGGGGGATCAGAGGATAGCGCTTAAAGGAGGCGATCACCTCGTCTGTCAGCACGCCTACCGTCAGTTCGCCAAGCTGCGCCGCCTGCTTTATGATCTTGATATGGCCGTTGTGGAGGATGTCGGTGCTGAAGCACATATAGACCTGCTTCATACGCTATTTCACCCCTTTATGGAATGTCTGCAAAAAACGCCGGGACACGGCTTCCAAGTCCTGCAGGTTATCGATTTCGTTGCACAGCCGGCCGTTCAGCTCCAGCGGATGCAGGGGAATGGCGCCGCTTTGTGCGTTGAAGGCATCCTCCGCATACACCCTCCGCTGCCCGTTTGAGCAAAATGCTCCGACGGCTTTCATCCAGGCGGCAAAATCCTCCCGCAGCCAAAAATAGGCGGGCTGGCAGGCAACGCAGTCCGGACCGAAGAATGCCACGCCGATGGCCGTAACATAACCGCCTTGCACCCTGGCCTTGAAATCCTTGTCCGGCAGGGGAAGGGTGGAATCCACCGCCACCACGCTTTTTTTGCTTGCCGTCAGATCCCAAAGCACGCTGCTTTCCAGCACCAGGTCGCCGTGCAGCAGCAGGATATCATCGTCCAGATGCTCGGCCGCCAGGTGCATGGAATAGATGTAGTTGGTTTCGCTGTACAGGGGGTTTGGAACATATGTGATATGGAGGGGCAGGTTCAGGCCGGCCACATGCTCCTTCAAAAGCCCGGCAAAAGGGCCGACCGTAATGACTGCTTCCCGGATGCCAACCTCTGCGATCAGCGTCAATTGACGGCTTAATATGGTATAGCCCGCGCCGATTGAAGACATGCATTTGGGGCCGTGCTTCGTAAGCGAACCCATCCGGCTGCCCACGCCGGAATTGAGCAGGAGTGCCTTCATGCCTTCTCTCCTTGTAACTGTAAATAACCCATCAACTGCCGCAGGTTTTCCTTGGGGGTGGCCTTGGGCCGGCCCAGATTCAAGCGGGAGCCCTGCTTCAAGGCGATCTCCACAAAGCAGGACTGCTTTCCGGCAGCTTTTTCAATGGCGGGCAGCAGCTTCAATAGTTCCTTTTCATTCTCCGCGAAGAAGCAGCTTTCAAAGCCAGCCGCCCGGGCGATGGGCAGGAAAGAAATATTTCCCCCGTTTACGGGCATGCCGCCCACGCTTTCATGGGCGCCGTTGTTCAAAACCACATGGATCAGGTTTTTGCACGCGCACCGGGCTTCCACCAGCAGGCTGCCCAGGTGCATGAGGGCCGCTCCATCCCCATCCAGGCACCAGACGGTGGTTTCGGGCCGGGCCTTGGCGATGCCCAAGGCGATCATAGAAGCGTGGCCCATGGAGCCCACGGTGAGAAAATCCCGGTCATGGCCCTGAAAAAGGGCCTCCCGAAGCTCGCAGACCTCCCGGGAGGTTTTGCCCGTGGTGCAGACAAAAACATCATCATTGGATGCATGGGTCAAAATCAGCCGCAGCGCATCCTCCCGCAAAAGCATGCGGCGGCTTTCAAAACCGGCCTTTTCACCGCCCGACAGCGCGCCCTTTCGTATGAGAAAAGCAACGCTTTTCCCTTGGCTGACGGATGCTTCCGCTTCCGAAACCATTTCCTCAAGGGCCGGGATGCCGGTATCCGCCGATATCATAAAGGGAGGAAGGCCCATCAGCGACAGCATGGCGGGGGTGATCTCCCCCTGGAATACATGCTGGGGCTCGTCATGCACACCCGGCTCGCCCCGCCAGCCCACCACAAACACGCAGGGAATGCCGTACACCCTTTCGTTCAGCAGCGAAATAACGGGATTGGCGGCGTTGCCGATGCCGCTGTTTTGCAGATACACGAGGGCAGGCTTTCCCGTGGCGATATAATGGCCCGCGGCCAGGCCCACAGCCGCCCCTTCATTGGCGGCGACGATGTGGTTTTCGCCTGTGCCGAAACGGGCGTACAGCGTATCGCAAAGGGGCTGGAGCAGGGAATCCGGCACGCCGGTATAAAAGCCGACGCCCAGCCTGGAGATTTCCTGTAGAAAGGCGGTAACATCCATAGAAAAATCCTTCACTTCGTTCAGGATGACAGATGGCTTTATGGAATGCTCTTCCATCATCTGCGTGTATTGATACGCCATACTCTTTGAATTGGTATAAAGCGCCTCAAAAGCAAACAACCGGCCTTATGCAGAAAATGCTGGCGGCCAGTTGAAATTATAACATGTTGTTATCCCGGCGGCA
>JAEWWY010000431.1 GCA_023458835.1 Bacillota bacterium | reverse complement strand
GAGGACAACGCCGCCTATGACGGGCTGATGCGTGAGATGGGGTATGACCCGGCCATGTATTGCTATGTGACGCCGGAGGAAGGCGACATTTCCCAGGCCGATGCAACGGCGCTGGCGCTCAAGGCGCTGGCGGATGTCTACGGCCTGGACACGGGGAAGCTTGCGGCGTGTGATATCACCGTCCAATGCTTGATCGATCATCATATGGGAGAAAAGCCGGTAAAGGTTTGGTGCGTCTCCTTCTTCGGCTACGGTCAGGATGGCTATACCGTCGTTCTTGACGCCGCTACGGGCCAGGTGGAGGGCATCTGGCATGATAGCCCCGCCTCCGGCAACGGCTGAAATCTCGTATCCAAAAACAACATAAAACGGAGGGATCATGATGAAAAAGGGCATGGTTGTGTTTGCGTTGCTCCTGATGGTTTGCGCCATCGCCTTTGGGGCCCTGGGAGAGGGTACGCTTAAAAGGTTTGAGGACACCTGGATGCTGGCCAAGGAACTGGAACTGGGGGAGGATGCCGCCTGGGTGCTGGACCGGGAGGGCACGCTGTGGATATGGCCCTACGATGATACCCAGCCGCAAATCCTTTGCAGGCTTCCCGCCCTGCCGGGCGCGCTGGAAAACGGGGAGCTAAGCTACGACCGGCTGACCCCAGAGGATCGCGCCCTGGCCGATGAATCGGTGCAATTTTTGATCGGATCGGGCGGCGCGCTATATGCCGTCAACCAGTTCGCCGGGCGCATCGGCACGGTGGACGGCCAGGGGGTGCGCTGGCAGGATACGCGCTTTGACACATCGCCTTTGCTTGATGACATGGGCTTGCAGCGGATGAAGACCGGGGAAGTGATACAGGGCGGGATATTGTACATCCTCACGAACTACTGGGAGGAAAGCCCCGCCGCCGAATATTTTTACAAGGTGATCGAAATTGACCTTGCCACGGGCAAAACTGAAGCGGTCAATGTCCCCAACGCCCACATCATGTGCCTGTACCAGGGGGATTTGCTGCTCCTGTGCTCCGATGAGGGCGGCAACTGGCTGGAGCGCATGGACATCGCCACCGGGCAAAGGCAGGCTTTGGACATTCGGACGCCTCCAGGCGAAGCGGGCGGGCTTGCGTACCATCAGCCTTCCGGCACCCTGTGGCTGACGGTAGGCAGCGTCGTCTATCAATCCTCCGGCGGCGGTAATTTTGCCATGGTGTACAATAACCCCTTCCCCTACACCCACGATGCCATGCTCGGCCGGGCCCTGCATGGCGGCCGCTACGCGTTGACGGGCGAAGGCATCATTGTGATGCCCCCGGCGGATTTTTCCGGGGAGCGGCAGGTGCTGACCGTATGCCTGGATGGCGTCTCGGACATGGCGGTGCAGCAGGCTTTCCTAAGCGCCCACCCCGGCGTGCTGCTGGATGAGCGGGTACAGCGCCTGCCCGCCGCCGATGTGGCCGAGCGCATCCGCTCCGGCGACACGGAAACTGACGTGTTCGGTGTGCGTGTAGACAGCGCCTTTGGGGAGCTGATTGCCAAGGGCTATGCCGCGACCCTTCATGAAAACGCCGCCATCGCGCAAAGCGTGGCGGCCATGTACCCCGAAATCCGCAAGGTACTTCTGGATGATAACGGGCAAATCGTCGCCTATCCCCAAAGCCTGGACCTGAGTCTGTGGGATGTCCGCCTGCCCCTGTGGGAAAAGTATTTTGGGCAGGAACCCCTTCCCGCCACCTGGCAGGAGCTGTTTTCGGCCATGCTCCGCTTTGAAAAGGACTCCGACGGCGGCGACCTGTTCCTGCTGGAATGGTCCTACGAGCACATGCTTTCACAGGTGCTGTCCTCCTTCCTTGCCCAGCGGGACGGGACGGCCATAAATTTTTTAGAGCCCGCCTTCCAGGAAACACTGGCGCTTCTTGCCCAGGTGAACGAAGCCATGCTGGGCAAAGGCATCTCCTATCTTTTTGAAGGGGATGTATACCCGGAAAGTGAGTTGCTGGGAGAGCACTCCCTCTTTTTACAGGGCGGCAGCGGCTTCAGCACCCACAAAGCCACCCTGAACAGCTACGGCGGGCTGCCTCCCTTCACTTTTGATGGTATGGAACCCGTAATCCCCGGCTATATGCGGGTGCTGGTGGTTAACCCCCTGTCCCCCCGGCAGGAGCTGGCCCGGGACTATGTGGCCCTGGCCGCAAAGAAGGACACCAATCTCATCCGCTACTATATGCTCCACGAAAACGCCACCGAGCCGGTGGAGGACCCCGCACCCCGGGGCGCGGACAAATGGATCATCCCGCAGGAGGGCATCGATGCCTGGCGGGATACCGTGCCGCACCTGCGTTTCTTTGAGCGCTCCGCCTTCCTCCGGGAAGATATGCAAAAACAGTTTGACAAACTGTGCGCCCGTTACCTGGGCGGGCAGCTTACCCTGGATGCGCTGCTGAAGCAGATGAACGATGTGGCGCGGATGGTTTCCCTGGAACAACGGTAATCATTTTTCAAGGCGGAAATGCCCCGAACATGCTTCGGGGCATTTCCGTCTGCAATGGATATCCTTGCCTTTATCCGGCAGTTCCCCCCGCCCTGGCGCTCCTGACCGGGCGGCCCTGATGCATTGTGGTTCTTCCTGGCGCACCGCTCAATTGGAGATCAGCGTCAGGGTACCCGCCGCGCTCATCTCAAAAGACAGCATGCCGTCGATGATCTCGTATTCCAGCTCCATCTCGTTCCCGTTTTCATCGGTGAACATCAGACGGAAGCCGGGCAGCCCCCCTTCCATGGGGATGGTTACGCGTACCGGGCCGGTGACTTTTTCAGGCTTGCCATCACACGCAAACACGATGGCATACAGCCGCAAAACATTCGAACCGTCACCGAAGGGCGTGTCCAGATATCGTACGATCAGCTCGCCTCCCGCTGGCAGCGCGTTATTTTCCAAAGCCTGGGCCCTTGCCCCGGCAACGGCTGTGAGCGGCGCTTCCGGATGGGCGGAAGATTCGGCGGCACGCCGGTTCCCACAGACCGGGCAGGTGGAAACGGTGCTGTTCCCAACCGTCGCCTCGACCCAGGCGCATTCCGCTGTGACAGTATGCCCGCAACGCTTGCAGGCCGCGGTATGATTGCCCCTTCCGTCCGGCGACCAGATACCATACAAATGCCCCAGATTGCCCGTTTGGTCGGTTTTCATCTCTTCGCCGCAGTTTTCGCAGCGCATCAGCGTATATCCCCCCTCCGTGCAGGTAGGCGCCACCGTACGGAGGATTGTGTAGACGTGTCCCGCCGCGGGAACAATGGCTTGCCGGATGAGAACGGCACTGCAGGCGGAGCAGTGGCTGCCCGCAGTAAGCCCGCTTTGCGTGCAGGCAGGCGGAACGGCTGGGTCGGTTACTTCGGTATGCCCTATAGCAGAAAGAGCAGTGCTGCTCTTGGCGCCGCAGCGGGAGCAGGTATAGGCCTTCACACCCCCGGCGGTGCAGGTGGGCGCGATATCCCGGGCCGTATCGCGCCGGTAATCATGCCCCCATGCCGGAACGGTAGTCTGCCGGGTGATGACAATGCCGCAGGCGGAGCAATGGTTTCCCGCAGTAAGCCCGCTTTGCGTGCAGGTAGGCGGAATGGCTGGGTCGGTTACTTCGGTGTGCCCCAGCGCCGGAAGCGCCGCGTCTTCGGTGGCATTGCAGCGGGAACAGGTATAGGCCCTCACGCCCCCGGCGGTACAGGTGGGTGCGATGTCACGGGCCGTATCGCGCCGGTGGTCATGCCCCAGTGGCGGGATGGTAGTCTGCCGGGTGATGACAGCGCCGCAGGCGGAGCAATGGCTGCCCGCCGCAAGCCCGCTTTGCGTGCAGGTGGGCGGAATGGCGGGGTCGGTTACTTCGGTGTGCCCCAACGCCGGAAGCGCCGCGTCTTCGGTGGCGTTGCAGCGGGAACAGGTATAGGCCTTCACACCTCCGGCGGTACAGGTAGGCGCGATGTCACGGGCCATATCGCGCCGGTGATTATGCCCCAGTGCCGGGAGGACGGTCTGCCGGGTGATGACAGCGCCGCAGGCGGAGCAATGGCTGCCCGCCGCAAGCCCGCTTTGCGTGCAGGTGGGCGGAATGGCGGGGTCGGTTACTTC
>JAEWWY010000430.1 GCA_023458835.1 Bacillota bacterium | reverse complement strand
GGGCGTAGATCCGCAGGGCCAGCCAGGCCTTTTCCTCCCCCGGCCGCCCGATGAGGAGCTTGTATTCCCCTTCTGCTTCAAAGGCGTGCTCAAAGGTGAGGGTACCATCCCGGGATTCCGCGCGGATCTCCGGAATATGAAGGCCCTCGTACCACGGCGTGTTTTCCGTGATGTCGCAGCCGATGTCCAGGGGAACGGGCACAATGCCAAATACGCCGCCGGAAAAAGCCGCGTGCTGCCCCTTGGGGCGGAGGGTGACGCGCACCGGCCTGCCCACCGGCACAACCGAGGGCGCAACCTCATAATAGCAGAGTTCTTCCTTCATAACCTGCAACGCCTTCCCTGAAAGATACGGGCGGGGAACGGGATCGCGGGCCAAATCCGCCGCCGCTTAAGGCGCGCGGGGGAGGGCCCCCCTTTTAAGCGCGTCTTAAGCGGCAAATTGGTTTACAGGGAGTTAATTATTGGTCGAGGGAAGCCACCAGCGCCTCGGCCTGCTGGAAAAGCTTCTGGACTTCCGCGTCGGAATCCGCCGCGCCCATGGCGTAGAACTCGGCAATCAATTCCTGCTTGTTCTTCTGGAATTCGGCATCATCCTTTGCCAAGAGCACCTTGCCCAGGTTCTGGCCGAAGTAGGAGTCGATTTTGGCCTGGACGTTGGTGGACTCCGCCGAGAGGGCGCCCATCATGTTCACCGCCAGGGGGATGTCCGCCGCGGTGGTTACCAGGCCTTCCTTGTACCACTTTTCGTAAACCTGGCCGCGGTAGGTAAAGCCGGGGTCAAACTTCTTCGCCCAGTTGCGGGCGGCCTCGTCCGCGAACAGGGCATAGAAGGCGGGCGTCAGCCGCAGGTCGGCGGGATATTCGTCCCCGGTTTCCGCGATATTGCCGGAGAAGAAGGAGAAGATGGCGTCGTAGTCCATGCCCAGGACCTGGGCGTAATATTCCTTGCCCTTGCCGGCCTTGAAGGCCTCGGCAAATTCCCCGATGTACTGGGGCACGCCGTCCACCACGTCCCAATGCTTGCCCTTCACGCCGTTGAGCAGCAGGCGGACGCCCTCGGGAGAATCCAGGAAATCAAGAAGCTGCATGGCCCGCTCGGGGTATTTGCAGTTGGAGGAGATCACCCGGGCATGGCCGGCCTGGTTGCCCAAGGGATTGCCCATGGGATACAGCTTGTGTATGTAGGGCGTAATGCCCGGATGCTTGGCAAAGAGGCCGCCGGGAATGAGGGTCTGGTTCACTGCCCGCTGCTGGAAGGCGGCGAAGAGCACCTGGCCGGTTTGCAGCTTCTCGTCGTACTGCTCAAAGGTCATGGTGAGGGCTTCCGGGTCAAACAAGCCCATCTGGTATGCCTTGTTGTGGAATTCCAGGCTCTTCCAGAGATAGCTGTCCTCCTTGGTATACATGCTCTCCAGTTCCCCGGTGAACATATCGATCTGATGGAATACCGGAGCCCAGTAGGAGCCATGGGCCCGCGGCCACGACAGCTTGTACTGCCAGAGGGGGCCATTGGTGATAAAACCGGAAAAGGCGTACACCTTGTATCCCTCGGGGGATACAGGGCAGTAATCCTGCATCATTTTGGCGACCTTCAGGAAATCTTCGTCGCTTTTGATCTCGGGGCTCCCGATGGCCTCGTAGATATCCCAGCGCATTTCAAAGGTGAAATCGCCATAGGGATCGGGGGAGGAGGTATCGGCCTTGGTGCAGCCGGTGGGCAGCGTATACGTAACGCCGTTGCCCTGCACATCCTTGGCCCACTTGAGGGCCAGGGGGATGTTGGCCTTTAAGTGCTGGCCGTACTTGTCCAGCAGGTCGTCCAGGGGAATGATGGCCCCCGCCTCGATGAGCTGCTGGGTGACGCCGGATACGTGGGATTCAAGGGCGGTGGCGATATCCGGCAGGTCTCCGCCGGCCACCAGCATCTTGTATTTCTCCACGGAGTAGGGCCGCAGGTCCAGCGTGACGCCGGTGGCCTCGGCGATGGCCTTGAGAATCTCCCCATCCACGATGCCCACGTTGTTGGATGTGCCTTCCACATACCCAAAGGAAAGGGTGATGGGTTCCAGGCCGCTTGCGGCCGCCTGCGCCGGCAGGACGGTTCCCGCCGCGCTGGTGACCAGGAGCAGGAATGCGGTAAGGGTACCAAGAATCCGCGCGCGTGTTTTCAACTTCCAGTCCCTCCTTATTGTTTTGTCCTTCTCAACCCTTCACAGCGCCCAACAGAATGCCCTTGGTGAAGTAACGCTGCAGGAAGGGATAGACACACATGATGGGGATGACCGAGACCACCACAATGGTCATGCGCACGCTTTTTTCGCTGACGGCGGCATCCATCAGGCCCATGTTGGCGTTGGGATTATTCATAATGGCCTGGGCAATGGCCCGGGCGCGGTTTAAGTAGTTGTACAGGATGAGCTGGATGGTTTGCAGGCTGTCGCTTTGCACCAGGAAATAATTGTCCTGCCAGGTGTTCCATTGGGATACGGAGCAAAATACCGCGATGGTGGCCAGGATGGGCCTGGACAGCGGGAATACGATGCGCCAGAAGATGGTCAGGGACCCCGCGCCGTCCAGCTCCGCCGATTCGCCCAGGGAATCGGGCAACTGCTCCATAAAGGTCTTGATGAGGATGATGTAGTAGGCGCTGAGCATATAGGGCAGCACGTACAGCAGGAAGGTGTTCTTAAGGCCGTAGGACTTCATGGTAAGGTACCAGGGGATCAGCCCGGCGTTTAGGTACATGGTGACGATCACCAGGCGGTATACCGTCTTTTTCAGCGCCATGTCCTTGGTGAACAGGTACGCCAGGAAGCTGGAGCAAAGGACGTTGATCACCGTTGTGGCAAAGGTCCTCAGCAGCGAAACCGCAAAGGCCCTGGGGATGTTGTTTTCCTCAAAGAGCTTGATATACGTCGTCAGCGTGGGCCGCACCGGGAGCAGGAAGGTGTTGGCCGAGGCCGAAGGATCGCTGATGGAGTTGATCACCACGTAATAAAACGGATACAGGCATACGATGATGGCCAAGGCGCAGAAAGCGGCGTTGACAAGGGACATCAGCCTGTCCGCCCGGGAAGCCCTGACTTTCATGGTTCTCATCCGGCATCCCCCCCTCTAAAAAATCAGATCGCCGCGGACATGCTTGGAGATTCTGTTCACCAGGAACAGCAGCAGGATGCTGATCAGCGACTTGAACATGCCCACGGCCACGGACATGGAGTAAT
The DNA here is from genome assembly GCA_023458835.1 of Bacillota bacterium. Taxonomy (GTDB): domain Bacteria; phylum Bacillota; class Clostridia; order Christensenellales; family Aristaeellaceae; genus JAEWAH01. The sequence continues at coordinate 2,206 of JAEWWY010000430.1, read as the reverse complement.
CCCCGATGAGCATGCCAAGCTTGTACACATAGTAATCCAGAACCTCCAGCCTCTCCGCCACAAGAGGATTAAAGAAGGTAAAATACTGTTCAAAGCCGTTGTTCAAAAGATTGCTCACCTGCAGGAGCAAAAGAACGATATAGGTGGAGGCGATGCCGGGGATGGTGATGTGCCATATCTTTTGAAACTTGTTGGCGCCGTCCGCCTCCGCCGCGTCATACAGGGCGGGATCTATCCCCGATATGGCGGCCAGGTAGATGATGGCGTTCCAGCCGCAGGTTTTCCACACGTTCAAAAAAAGCATCAGGCCCCAGATGGTTCCCACATTGCCCAACAGGCCCATGGGGGGCAGGATATCAAGGCCCATGGACTGGAGGAACCTGGGCAAAAATCCGTTGTTGGAAAACATGGCGAAGGAAAGGCCGAACACCACGATCCAACTGATAAAGTGGGGCAGTGTGGTGGCTGTCTGCACCAGCTTGCGAAAGCGCCTGCCCCGGATTTCGTTGATCATCACCGCGAAGATCACCGGCAGCACGGAGCCCAGGATATTCAGAAGGCTCATCACCAGGGTGTTGCGCAGAACCCGCGCCACCTCGCTGCTGGCCTCCCAAATCTTCATAAAGTTTTCCAGCCCCGCAAAGGGCATTTCCAGCAGGCCCTTGGCCATGGAAAACTTGACGAAGGCATACCCCCAGCCAAAGACAGGCATATACGCGAAGGCAAAAAACCACGCCAGAAACGGAAGGGCCAGCAGCAGGTGCTTTACCCTTTGGCCTTTTCTTGTACAAAGAAACCTGCTTCCCCGCCATGCGGGCAAGCTGTCGCGCTTACGTAGCATCATCTGCTTTACCGGCCACCTTTAACCTTATTGCACATGTATCATAGTTTTTTCTATGGCAGTATGCAATGAACATTTTTAACAATCCTATCACACGCAAAAAAACCGGCGCCGGACTTTTTTGACCGGAACCGGATTTTTTTGATGCTTCCGGGGGAATTGGGCCGGTATTATTCCGCCCGGGGCAGGAAAACCGCCGCCCGGATGCCCCCGCCCTCCCGGCTATAGAGCCGCACGCCGTAATCGCTGCCAAAATGCAGCCTGATCCGCCTGTTGACATTCAAAAGGCCGACGCTCTCCCTGGTGCTTGCCTCCCCAAGCGCAAGCAGCTCGTTGATCCTGTCCAGTTCTCCCGCGTCCATCCCCGCGCCGTCATCCTCGATGTCCACGGCGATCCTGCCGCCATCGCTCCGGGCCCGCACCCCCACCGTGCCGGAGGAGCGGCCGCTGAAGCCGTACTTGAAGGCGTTTTCCACAATGGGCTGCAAGGCGAAGCGGACGATGGGTGTGTTCAGGTATTCCTCTCCCACGTCAACCTCCAGCTCATACCCGCCCGCGTAGCGGTAATTGATGATCTCCAGGTAGTCGTGGATCATCTTGATTTCATCCGCCAGGGTGCCGATGGCATCCTGGCTGGCAAAGGCGGGCTTTAGGAAGCTGGCGAAGGTGTCGGTGCACTTGGCGATGTTTTTGGCCCCGGCGATGATGGCCATCCAGCGGATGGTGTTGAGGGTGTTGTAAATAAAGTGGGGATCGATCTGGGAGCGGAGGGCCTGGATTTCCAGCTTGCGCTTTTCCCGCTCATAGGCCCGCTGGGCGTCGTAGGCCACCTTAATCTCCTGGGACATGGCGTTGAAATTCTCCGCCAGCCTGCCCAGCTCATTTTCGGGGATTTTGCTGATCTGGTAGCCCAGCTCCCCGCCCCGCACCTTTTCAAAGGCATGGGAAACCACCAAAAGGGGCCGCGTGAGCCGCTTGACAAGGAGCCCCGCCAGCAGGAAGGAAAGCAGGGAGGTGATGACAAACGTCGCGATGTGGATCCACTGAACCCTGTCGATATCCCCCCTGAAGGCGCGGAAGGAAACCTCGGAAATTAGATATCCCTTGGCGATGGGGAGCCTGCGGGACAGGGCCATATACTTTTCGCCGCCGCGGCTGAACTCCGCGTAGGCGGAGTCCTGCTCCCTGTCAAGGTGGGTGAAGGCCCCGCTCCGGGTACCGATGAGGTCCTTGTCCCCGGCGGAGATGATGAGGCCCGCCTCGTCCGTCACATAGCTGGATATGGCGGCGGCGCCGAAGCCCTGGTTGTAAACGGAGGTAAAATACGCCTCGTCAATATTCAAAATCAGCGTGCCGGCCTGGCTG
>JAEWWY010000429.1 GCA_023458835.1 Bacillota bacterium | reverse complement strand
GATTGTCAATCCCGCCTTTTCCGTAAACTGGTTCTTCGAGTCGCCGGCGGCCTTCGCCGCGGTGACCTATACCTGGCTGTTTTACGCGGTGATCGTTTCCCTTCTGGTGCTGGCGGATTTGATGGCCGTGCCCCAGGAGCTGTATGAGGCCGCCTATATCGACGGGGCCAGCGGCTGGCAGGTGACCAGGTTCATCAAGCTGCCCCTGTGCCGCAACTCCATCGGCACGGCCATCATCTGCTCGGGCACCGCCCGCATCAGCATGTATGAAGCGATTTCCCTGACCACCAGGGGCGGCCCCGGCAACGATACCATGAACCTGCCCATTCTGCTGGTCAACAGCATCACGGACATGCGCTACGGCATGGCCAATGCCGTGGCGCTGATCATGTTTTTGATCGGTATATTGCTTTTGCTCCTGGTCAAGCGGACCTTCCGCCTGAACGACGCGGTATACTAAGGAGGAAGAGAAAGCATGATCAAAACGAAAAACTTCGGCTATTACATATACAGAATTTTGGGGTACGCCTTTTTGCTGTTCATTGTTATCGTGTCGGTGTTCCCCATCCTGTGGGTCATCATGTCCTCCTTCAAAAGCAACGGCGCCATCCTGACCTCTCCCTTCGCGCTGCCGGATATGTTCAGCTTCGGCGCTTACGGGTCGGTTTTGCGCCAGTACGACCTGCTCCATTACTTTTTCAACTCGCTGCTGGTGTCCATCCTTCCAACGATCGGATCGCTGCTGATCTACGCCATGGGAGCGTATGTGATCGCCAAATTCCGCTTTCCCGGCAAGAACCTGTTTTACGCGCTGTTCACCCTCACCCTGCTGGTGCCGGGGCATACCCGCACCCAGCCGATCTTCTCCATCATCATGAACCTTCAACTGTATGATACAAAGCTGGGGCTGATGCTGGTGTACCTGACCGGCGGGCTGGCCATGTCCATGTTCATATTGCGCTCCACCTTTATGGCGGTGCCCTATGAACTGAACGAGGCGGCCACCATCGACGGCGCGGGCTTTCTGCGCACCTTCCTTACAATCAACCTGCCCCTGGCAAAAACGGGCCTTTCCACGGCGGGGGTGATGATGTTCCTGGGCAACTGGAACGAATACTTTTACGCGGCGCTTTTGACTTCCTCCGCCTCCAACAGGACGCTACCGGTGGCGCTGAGCTTTTTCAACCAGGCGTTTTCCTATGATTATACGCGCATGTTTGCCGCGCTGACGATCGTGGTGCTGCCGGGCATCCTTTTGTATATGTTTGCCCAGGAGCAGGTCACGGCCTCGGTGGCATCCAGCGGCATCAAGGGGTAGAGTGCTTATGCTGAATTTTGACTGGGGAACGGGCGAATTCCAGGATTTTGTCGTGGCGGAATCCGCCTTTGACGTGAACGCCCTTTCAGGGTACGAGGCGATATTCTGCCAGGGAAACGGCTATTTGGGCCAGCGGGCTTCGCTGGAGGAACGGTATGTGGGGGAAACCAGGAACCTGTTCGCGGCGGGGACCTTCGACCGCTTTCATGAAAGCGAGGTCACGGAGCTGCCCAACCTGCCGGATTTGACGAACATTCAGATCCGGGCGGACGGCATCCCCTTCTCCATGGAAAAAGGAAAGCTTGAAGCCTATTCCCGCCGCCTGAACCTGAAAACCGGGGAGCTGACCCGGGATATCCTCTGGCGCTCGCCCCAGGGAAAGCTGATGAAGCTGCGCTTTTGCCGGTTCGTTTCCATGGCAAGGGAACACGTGCTGGGCTTTCAAGCGGAAATTACCTGTTTGAACGATGCCTGCACCCTTGCCGTGGAAAGCGGCATCGACGGCACGGTCACCAACAGCGGCACCCAGCACTTTTATGAGCGGGAAAAAAGGCTGTTATCGGGGCGGATTCTGCGCATGACGGAGGCCACGGCGCAATCCGGGGTATCCGTCAGCCTGCACGCGGCCAACACCTATTTTGTGGACGGGGAGGAAGCCTGTTTCCGCCGCCTGCCGGTGATGCGCAGGCGGTATCTGGGGGATACGGCTTCCTTTGCCTTGAAGCAGGGCCAGGCGCTCAGGCTGGAGAAGCTGTGCTGCGTGCACACCAGCCGGGACCTTATCATCACCGACGGTTTAGGGGATATGCAGGCGGCCCTTGCACTGGGGTATGGCACGCTGATGCAGGAAAGCGCCGATGCCTGGGCAAGGCTGTGGGAAACAGCGGATGTAAAAATTGAATCCAGCTCCGGCTATGACCAGTTGGCGGTGCGGTTCGCCATCTATCACCTGAACATCATGGCCAAAAAGGATGACCCCCGGGTGGGGATCGGCGCCAAGGGCCTTTCCGGCGAGGGGTACAAGGGCCATTCCTTCTGGGATACGGAAATTTTCATCCTGCCCTACTTCATCCTGACCCAGCCCGAAGTGGCCAGGACGCTGCTTGCCTACCGCTATCATACTTTGGAGGGGGCCCGGCAAAAGGCGCGGGAAAATGGATACCGGGGCGCCATGTATCCCTGGGAATCCGCCTGGATGGACGACGGCGAGGTGACGCCGCTCTACGGCGGGGCGGACATCGTTACCGGCGAGCAGATTCCGATTCTGACGGGGCAGATCGAGCAGCACATCACCGCCGATATCGCCTTTGCGGTCTGGCAGTATTTTACGGCCACCGGGGATGAAGAATTCATGCAAAGGTGCGGGAAGGAAATCCTGCTGGAGACGGCGCGCTTCTGGGCAAGCCGCGCCACATGGGATGAAAAAAGGCAAGCGTACGTGATCCTTGACGTGATCGGCCCGGATGAGTACAAGGAGCATGTGGACAACAACGCCTACACCAACTATATGGCCCATTTCAACATGCGTTTGGCGCTTTTGTATGAGGATGATCAGGAGATCCGCAAAGTGGCGGATCAGATATATCTGCCCATCAAGGATGCGGGCGGCATCATCCCCCAGTTTGACGGGTACATGGCTCTGGAGCACATCGGCCTTGCCAAATACAAGCAGGCGGAATCGGTGGGCGATATCTTCAAGGATTATAACCTCACCAAGATCAACGGCCTCCAGGTGTCCAAGCAGGCCGACCTTGTTTTGCTGCTGCTTCTTTTGGAAAATTTGTTCGACGGGGAAACAAAGCGCAAAAACTTCCTGTTTTACGAGGAGCGCACGCTCCACGACTCCTCCCTGAGCAAGTCCACCCATTGCGTATTGGCCCAGGACTTGGGGCTGTATGACATGGCCTACCGGTATTTTCTTCATTCCTGCTTTATCGACCTGCCCAAGGGCCAGCCCAAATCGGAGGCGGGGATCCACAGCGCCGCCATGGGCGGCATCTGGCAGTGCGCCGTATACGGCTTTGGCGGGGTGCGCATGGCGGGCGGTGCGCTGCGCTTCGATCCGCGGCTGCCGGAAAGCTGGCAGAGCCTTTCCTTCCGCCTTGTGTGGCAGGGACAGCCGCTGAAGGTATATGCCGATAAAGCGGATGTACGGGTGGAAAACCTGGGCAGCCGGCCCGTGCAAGTAACCGTCCGCGGGGTGGAGCGGGCCATTCCATGTCAAGAGCCGGTGGACTTATAACGGCGCAGGCCAAACCGGAAAAGCCCATAGCTTGGCGCCAGAAACAGCAGCCCCCAAAGCGGCATAACCGCATAAAGCCCGCTCTGTTCCCTATCCAGCAGGTACAGCAGCGGGTAATACTGAAATAACGCCAGCGGGATGACAAACGTAAGGAACATCAATATATTCTTCCCATACACCGAAAACGGGTAGCGCCCGAACTGGCGGCCTCCGTATGTAAAGATGTTAAAAAACTCCAGGCCCTCCACGGTAAAGAAGGAACAGGCCGCGTATATAAGAAACAGGCCGAAGAATACCGCGCTTCCGCAAAGGATCATCAAACAGAGCGTAAGCATTTTGCTGAAGGTCCATTCCACGCCGCTATGAGGGATGGCGTAGCATAATACGATCATGGCCTGTATAAGCAGGCCGAGCCGCGTAAGATCCATTTTGGGCACCAGAATTTGAAAGAGTATGCTCCTTGGCCTGACCAGGGCGCGGTCAAACTCACCGTTGCCCAGCATGCGCGGAAAAATGGCAAACCCGGCCCCGGCCATCTCTCCCAATGAAAACGCCGTCACCACAACCGCGAAGCATAAAAGCGCCTGCCCATAGGTGAAGCCTTCCACGGCATGGAAGCGGGCGAACATAAAATGTATGCCGAAGAACGCCGTAAACGACGTGATAAACTGGCCCAAGGTGGTCAAAAGGAAAGAAGCCTTGTACTGCATCAGGCTTTTTATATGCAAAGCGAAAAAACGGATGTACAGCCGCATACTATCCCCCCTGCACAATCACTTTTTTTACGGCGCGGCCCATGGCAAGCTGTCCGGTGAAAACCAGCGCCGCCAGCCAGAATATTTGAAACGCGATCCCCATTACAGCATCCGCCCCCGCAATGTTGCCGCTGTAGATACGCAGCGGCATATTTTGCATGGCCGCGAAGGGAAGCCACTGGACTACTTTAAGGACCGGCGCGGGGAAAAACGGAAGGGGTATGACGCCCCCGGACAAAAAGCCTGTCAGGGCCGTCACGATGATTCTTACGCCCCTGTGGGACAGCGTATAAAACATGGAAACATACATCAGCATGGCGAAGGCAAGCACCACGCACAAGGCCAGCGCCGCCGACAGCAAAAACAGGAAAAGCACGCCCGCGTCGGCCGGCAGGGACATCCTGTAAGGCTCCGGCATGAGAAACGCCGCAAGCAGTGCGGGAGCGCAATTCAGCGCCGTAAACGATATGCGGCTGGCGGCTGACCTAAAAAACCAGCAGCCGTACAGGCTCATGGGCCGGACCAGCTCATAGGCGATGGAGCCGCTTTCAATGGAGGAGGAAATGTCGCCGTCTGAAAACACCACGGAGAACAGTATGATCAAAACCTGCTGCATCCATATGTAGGAAACAGTCTGTGAAAACGCCATGGGAAAAGCGTCGGGACTGGCGCGGTAAAACGCCGAGAACGCCAATATTTCCATGATCCCCCAAAGGAATCTTGTGATGATATGGGCGATCACAACAGCGCGGTATTGGAGGGTATGGATAAAGTGCATCCTGAATACCGACATATACCTGTTCATATGCGGTACTCCTTATACAGCCCGGCGACCATCTCCTCGGCAGATATGCCGGAAACGGACACATCCAGCAATTCCGTCTGCGCCGCAAGGCGGGCGATCGCCTGCGAAACCGGCAGCACCGACGGGTCAAGCGCAATCACAAGCCGTCCGTCCTTTGCTTCGGCAACCGTCATGCCCTCCCCCATTTCAGGCATGTTCCCGCTGTATTCGACCACGAGCGTCCTGCGTTCCGACGAGCGCTTCTTCAGCTCCTCCAGGCTTCCGTCAAGCAATATCCTGCCCTTGCCAATGAGCAGGATGCGCTGGGCCAGCGCCTCTATATCCTGCATGTCGTGGGTGGTCAGAATCACCGTCGTTCCCTGCTTGGCGTTCAGCTTCCTGATAAACTGCCGCACAGCGATTTTGGAAACCGCGTCCAGGCCGATGGTGGGCTCATCCAAAAACAATGTCCTGGGATTGTGCAGCAGCGAAGCCGCGATCTCACAGCGCATTCGCTGGCCAAGGCTAAGGCTGCGCGCAGGGGTTTTCAGCAGCTCGCCAAGATCCAGCAATGCGGAAAGCTCCTCCAGGTTTGTTTTGTACAGCCTTTTATCCACCTTGTAAATATCCCGTATCAGTTCAAAGCTGTCGATCACGGGCACATCCCACCAAAGCTGGCTCCGCTGGCCGAAAACAACGCCGATTTCACGGACATGGGCGGTGCGCGCTTTCCAGGGCGTACGCCCGTCAATATCGCAAAGGCCGCTGTCCGGCGTCAAAACGCCGCACATGATTTTGATGGTGGTGCTTTTGCCGGCACCGTTGGGGCCGATGTAGCCTACCATTTCGCCGTCCCGGATGGTAAAGCTGACATCCTTCAAGGCATGGATGATCTCATACTCCCGCGAAAAAAGCGCCTTTACGGCGCGGCCGAACCCGGCCTGCCGTTTGGCGACGCGGTAGGTCTTGTGGATGCTTTGAAGGGTGATCATGCGTTTGCTCTCCTATCAGCCCGTTGATGACGCAATGGGTTGCCGGCAGGGAGGCCATTCCCGGCGATACCGTAATATTGATTCATCATACCGCAAGAAGTATATCCTGTAAAACCCGGTATTGCCGGGAGGCGTGCTTTGCTTGTGCGGGAGAAGGAATAAACGCCCTCCCACGCGGTTTTTCAAAGAAATGCTTGACAGGTTGCCATTTGCATGGTAATGTTATATAAATAATTGGTGTGAAACATCAAGGGCTTTATTTCCTTCTGCTCTTTGTAAATATGCGGTGCGGTCGCACCGCTTTTTGTTTGTAATCCATGGCGTGTGTTCATCGGCGTATCGATATTTTCAAGCGAATGCCCATGATGCACGCATCACCCCAGGCATCCTTCCCGCCGCGGCTTGGCGGGCGGCTGATAACCGCCCCTACAGCACAGTTTGTTGATTGCCCTCACTTCCAAAGCAAAAAAGAACCGGCAAGAAAAGCCAACAAACGCTTTGCAGGGGTAGGGGCGATTATCAATCGCCCGCATTTTTCCGGCTTACGCATGTTCCGGCAGAGAAGCCTATCAGCAAACCGCATCATAGGGGCGAACATATCATTCGCCCGCTGTATGGGCCTGGCACAATCCGCTTATTTTCAGGGCAGCATAAAAAAACCCTCCGAAATTCCGGAGGGCTCAGGCTTACAGGTCGCTCACCTTGTGGGGGTTGAGTATATGGTCCGGATCAAAGGCCTCCTTGATGGCCCGCATCAGGTTTAGCAGCGCCGGGTCCTTGGCCTTTTCAAGATAGGGCCGCTTGGCGTGGCCGATGCCATGCTCCCCGGACACCTCGCCCTTCAATTCCCTGGCCTTTTCATAGATCCGCTCCATGGCCAGGGCCATGCGCTCCTCCCACACATCGGCGGGAAGCTCATCCTTTAAAATATAGGCGTGCAGGTTGCCATCCCCGGCATGGCCGAAGGTCTTGATGCGGATATGCACCTCCTGCTGCAACTGATGCACGAATTCCACCAGCTCGTGCACGCGGCTTCTGGGCACCACCACATCCACCTCGTCCATATAGGAGGTGGACGCCTTGATGGCCTCCAGAAAAGCGCCCCTGGCCTTCCAGATGGAGTCATCCCGCTCCTGGGTATCGGAAATCAGCACATCCAGGGCGCCTTGCTCCAAGCACAGCCGGGCCGTTTCCTCATAGTTCTTTTCAATATCCTCCGCGGTGGCGCCGTCAAAGCGCAAAAGCAGGTAGGCGTCCGCCGAATGGTCGGGAAATTTCCGGCCCAGGTATTTTTCCGCGTCCAGAATGACCTCCCGCTCCATGAACTCAATGGCGGTGGGGATGGCCTTTGATTTTATGATCACCGGGACAGCGCCGATGGCCTGCCTGAGGCTGGGAAAGGGCACCAGCAGGCTGACGGTGCGCCCCGGCAGGGGCAAAAGCTTCAAAACGGCCCTGGTAATGATGGCCAGGGTCCCTTCGGAGCCTATGATCAGGTCCTTCAGGGCGTACCCTGTGCTGTTTTTCACCACCTTGCCGCCCAGCTCCACGATGTCGCCGCCGGGGAGCACCACCTCCAACCCCCGCACGTAGTCCCTGGTGACACCGTACTTCACCGCCCGCATGCCGCCGGCGTTGGTGCTGATGTTGCCGCCGATGGTGGCCGTTTTCTCGCCCGGGTCGGGGGGATAGAAAAAGCCCCGCTCCTCCACATAGGCGGACAGCTCCATCAAAAGCACGCCCGGCTCCACGGTTAAGGTGAGGTTATCCCCGTCCAACTCCAAAAAGCGGTTCATGCGGCTCATGTCCACCAGTATGCCGTGCTCCACGGGCACGGCGGCGCCTACCAGCCCGGTGCCGGCGCCCCTTGGGGTTACGGCGATCTTCTCCCGGCTGGCATAGCGCATCACCCGGGATACCTCCTGGGCGCTCAGCGGCAGCACCACCACATCGGGAAAGCTGACGGCGCCGCCCAGCTCGTCATGGCTGTAATCCTCGCTGATCTCCCCGCCCCACAGCACCCGGTCGGCATCCGGGATCATGGCCCGCAAGGCGTTCACATCCTCCCGGGTTACCTGCTTATAGGTCATTGGTTCCCCTCCCCCTTTAAATCGGCGATCAATTGGGGAATGATCTCATACAGGTCCCCCACCAGGCCGTAATGGGCCACCCGGAAAATGGACGCCTTTTCATCCTTGTTGATGGCCACGATGGTATCGGCATGGTTCATGCCGGCTACAAACTGTATGGCCCCGGACACGCCGCAGGCAATGATCAGCTTGGGCCGCACCGTGCGGCCGCTTAAGCCCACCTGCCGGCGCGCTTCCACCCAGCCGCACTCCGCCATGGGCCTGGTGCAGGCCAATTGGCCGCCCAAAAGACCGGCCAGCTCCTTGAGCATCTCCA
>JAEWWY010000428.1 GCA_023458835.1 Bacillota bacterium | reverse complement strand
TTCGCCGCAGGTGTTTCAAGGCCCGCGGTGTGAACGGCCTTTTCCATCTGCTCATAGGTCATGGCTCCCGGCTGATACCAGGCAAGATAGCCATTCTTGTCAATGACCACCGACAAGGGGAAGCCTTCCAACTGGTACATGGTGGTGAGCAGGAAATCCTTGTCCTCTACCATGCGCATGGAGTCAAAGCCGTTATCCTTCAAATATTGAACGGCGGCCTCTTCGGTGTCGTCACTGGGTACATGGATAAGCACCACCTCAAGGCCGTCGCCGTAGGTTTGATGAAGCTTGAACAACTCCGGCATCTCCACCTTGCAGTAATAGCACCATGTGGTAAAAAAGTTCAGGTATACGACTTTGCCTTTCAGATCGGCAAAGGTCATGGGGCTGCCTTCCGTGTCGAAGAGCAGAAAGGGCATGCCCTTATCGTTCATGGACCATGGGGCGGGGGTTGCAGCCGTATTGGCAGACGCCGTTTCTGCTGCGGCAGGTTCGGCGGTTTGAACAGGTTCCGCCGCGGGGCTTGCGGCTGGCTGCTCCGCGGCGGCGCAGCCTGAAATCAAAAGCATCAGCGTAAGCACGAGGGCAGTCAGGCGAAGGCGGGGGTGATGCATGGGGATACCTCCTTTTCGTCGGGGGCCGGTACATGATATGTAGATAGTATACCAGAAAAGACTGCCGCTTGAAACTGGAGAGCATTTCCGCCAAGCGGCATGCACGCGGTTTTTACAAGTGAGAACGGCGTTCCGGCCCCTTTCCGGTATGTATTATACTATTGTAATCATTTCGTTCACTTCAGTGATCTGCGCACAAAAGGCCGCCGGAGCCCCGATTTCGCCGCCCGAAATATCCGTAAGCACCCCGATGGCCCAGACAGTCATCCTTTTATGTTCCCATATAAAGTCTCCCCGCACTTTTCCGGAAAATGCATTTGCATTTTTCGTGGGAATACTTGCGGAAGGTGCGGTTTTGTGGAAGAATAGGTAAGTCCATAAAACCGGGGGACGAGCCTCCGGCGTGGCTTTATATGTAAGGAGGTCAGCCCCCATGCATACGAACCAATGTGTGGTGATACTGGACTTTGGCGGCCAGTACACCCAGTTGATTGCCCGGCGCGTGCGGGAAAACAGCGTTTATTCCGAGGTGGTGCCTTATACTGCGTCCCTCCGGCAGATTGAAGAGCTCAAGCCGGCGGGCATTATTTTAAGCGGCGGCCCCGCCAGCGTGCTGGATGCGGATGCACCCCGCTGCGACGCCGGCATTTTTGAACTGGGCGTGCCGGTGCTTGGCATCTGCTACGGCATGCAATTGATGTCGGTGCTGCTTGGCGGCAAGGTCACAAGGCCCGACCAAAGGGAATATGGCCGCACCCAGGTGACCATGGATAAGCGGGAAGGATTATTTAGCAAAGCCTCCCCGACTTCCTCCTGCTGGCTGAGCCATACATATCAGGTGTCGCGGCTGCCGGATGGCTTCCACGCTACCGCCCACAGTGAAAATTGTCCCATCGCGGCCATGGAGCACGAACGAAAGCGTCTTTTTGGCGTACAGTTCCATCCGGAGGTCACCCATACCCAGGAAGGTTCTGTGATTCTCGAAAACTTTTTGGTAAGCATCTGCGGCTGCGCCAGGGATTGGTCCATGGAGGCATACGCCCAAATGGCCATACGCCGCATCCGGGAGCAGGTGGGCGAGCATGGCACAGTCCTGCTGGGCCTGTCCGGCGGGGTGGATTCCTCTGTGACGGCGGCGCTCCTGTATCAGGCCATCGGCGACAGGCTCACCTGCGTGTTTGTGGACCACGGGTTTATGCGCAAGGGCGAAGCCGAGCAGGTGGTAGAGGTTTTCAGCAAGACGTTCCCCGTTCATCTGATCCATGTGGACGCCGGTGAGCGGTTCTTTAAAGACCTGAGCGGCATAGCGGATCCGGAGAGCAAGCGCAAGATCATCGGCCGTGATTTTGTGGAGGTCTTCAAGGACGAGGCAAAAAAGCTTGGAAAGCTGGATCATTTTGCCCAGGGCACCATCTACCCCGCCGTGATCGAAAGCGGCAGCGTAAAGGGCAGCGCGGTAATCAAGAGCCACCACAACGTGGGCGGATTGCCGGCGCAATTGGGCTTTACCAGCCTGGTGGAACCGTTGCGCATGCTGTTCAAGGATGAAGTCCGCAAGCTGGGCGTAACCCTGGGATTGCCGGAGGAGCTGGTATTGCGGCAGCCCTTCCCCGGCCCGGGCCTTGCCATCCGGGTGGTGGGCGATGTGACGCCGGAGAAGGTGCACATCGTCAGGGAAAGCGATGCGATTCTCCGTCAGGAGATCGCAAGCGCGGGGCTAAGCCGCAGCATCCACCAGTATTTCACGGTGCTTACCGGCGTGCGCTCCGTTGGCGTGATGGGCGATGAGCGTACCTATGATTATACCGTGGCCCTTCGGGCCGTTACGACCGATGATTTTATGACTGCCGACTGGGCGCGCATCCCCTATGATGTGATTGCACGCATCAGCGAGCGTATCGTCAACGAGGTGCCCCATGTGAACCGCGTGGTCCTTGACGTGACCACCAAGCCCCCGGCCTCCATCGAGTGGGAATGACCCCTTTACTAGGAAGGAGCGCGATCCCCATGCCTAATTTTTCTTTGAGCGATGATGTGTTTTTGCGGGCGGCGAAGGAGTTTCAAACGCCCTTTCACCTGTATGACGAGCAGGGCATCCGCAAAACGGCCCGGGCGCTGAACGCGGCCTTTTCCTGGTGCCCCGATTACAAGGAGTATTTCGCCGTCAAGGCGCTGCCCAACCCTGCCATCCTTCGCATATTGAAGGAGGAAGGCTGCGGCACGGACTGCTCTTCCATGACGGAGCTGATGCTGTCTGAGGCTGTGGGCATCACCGGCGGGGAGATCATGTTCAGCGCCAACGCCATGCCTCCGGAAGAGTTTGATTATGCCCGGAAGCTCAATGCATTCATCAACCTGGACGATATCACCCACATTGAGGTGCTCAAGGAGCACGGCGGCATTCCCGAGTGCGTTTGCTGCCGCTATAATCCCGGCGGAGATTTTGCCATCGGCAATACCATCATGGGCAATCCCGGCGAAGCCAAGTACGGCTTTACCCGGGAGCAGATGACCGAGGGATTGAAAACGCTCAGAGGCTTAGGCGCGAAATCTTTTGGCATTCACGCCTTCCTGTCCAGCAATACCACCGACAACAGCTATTATCCGGGCCTTGCCAGGCTCCTGTTTCAGGTGGCCGCGGAGCTGGTTGCCGAGACGGGGCTTACATTGGCCTTTGTCAACCTGTCCGGCGGTGTCGGCATCCCCTATCGGCGGGGCGAGATGGCAACGAATATCATGGCTGTTGGCCGGGGCGTGAAGGAGGCCTACGAAGCGGTATTTACCGCCGCGGGCATCCGCAACGTGGCGATCAAGACGGAGCTGGGCCGTTATATGACCGGCCCCCACGGCTGGCTTGTGACCACCGCCACCAGCCGCAAGGATACGTACCGCCACTACATCGGCGTGGACGCCTGCGCCGCGAACCTGATGCGCCCGGCCATGTACGGCGCTTACCACCACATCCACGTGGCGGGCAAGCGGAATTTTCAGGAGGATCACGTATACGATGTGACGGGCTCCCTGTGCGAAAACAACGATAAGTTCGCCATCCACCGCCCGCTGCCCAAGATCGACATGGGCGATATCGTGGTGATCCACGACACCGGCGCGCATGGCTTCTCCATGGGCTATAACTACAATGGCAAGCTGCGCAGCGCCGAAGTTCTCTACAAGGCCGACGGTACCTTTAAGCTTATCCGCCGCGCTGAAACCGCTCAGGATTACTTTGCCACGCTGGATATCGACCCCGCGGCGTCCGAGCTGGGGGTATAGCCGGGGGCGTCGCCCCTGGACCCCGCCGGAAATATATCCTTTTGGAATCCCCATATCTGCATTGCAGGCAGGATATCGGCCCCTTTCGTTTCTTTATCATGGAACGGAAGGGGCAGTTTTATTTGTAGAAAAGCGGGCGATTGATATGATCACCGCCCGCCCCGTTCCGGGATGTGATGCCGGTCCGGGGCCTTGGCACCGGGGGCTTTTTTGTACGTGCCTGTCCTTTGGACGCATGACAAGTTATTGAATCCTTTGTTGCGCTTTTAGCCCTTGGGAACATATGCAGGGTGAAAGTACATATCAAAAGGAGGAAAGCGCCATGAAACCATCTCTGAAGTTATTTGTTGCGGTGCTGCTGATCGCCATTTTCCATCTTCTGATCTGGCCCGCCGATTCCATAGCTAAATATGTGACTGTTGGCGAACTGCGGGAAGAAGTGAGAGCGGGCTGGCATGAGACGTATCAGGCCCACGGGCGGACTATCACGGTGGATGTTTCGGTGGTTGTACCGGAGGTGGAGGCCTTTCCGGTGCTCAGGGTTAAAAATGAGCCGGCTGTGGATAGCGGACTGCTGAATGGTTTTACCATAAACCATAACACGGAAAATGGCTTATCGATTCAACAAATGCCAAAAAGTTACCAGCCGCCCAAAAGCGGCCCCGCATGGTTCAAGACGACATTCACATTAAAGCCGGGAGAAATCGACTGGAGCCAAAGGCTGACGGAGGACAGCCCTCTAACTGTCGGGGCAGCCCTTGCCGTATTCGGCCAAACATTCTCGCGCCTGTATGGCCGCGGATGGGAAAACGATCTGGTCCTTTTGGAAATTTGGATCAAAAGCAAACTGTATGCGTACGACAAAAAGACAAATACGTTCGGGGAGCCCATGAACGCGTCGGGCAATTATGAATTTGCCTTTACCCAAAAGCTGTATGGTATACCAGTTCTGGGGC
>JAEWWY010000427.1 GCA_023458835.1 Bacillota bacterium | reverse complement strand
AACCAACACATGACGCCGTAGGGGCGCTTATCAAGCGCCCGCCCGCTTTGGCTTCATTCGGCGCCGTTTTTCCGGAGCCGCCTGTTGTATGCTGAACGGGCCGGCGCATGGCAATTTGGAACGGCATCATCGCGAAAAAATATTTTGAGCGGGACTATTGACTTGGAGTAAGCTCCAGATGATATGGTTTGCGTATAGCGGGCGTAAGGCGGAGAAAGAGCCTGCTCCCTGCACCCTTCCCCATGAAGGCCCGGATTCAAAAGGACAGAAAAAGGAGGGATTGATCCATGGAATATGTGAAGCTTGGGAACACCGGCCTGGATGTATCACGGCTGTGCCTTGGCTGCATGAGCTTTGGCGACGTGGAAAGATGGACGCACAAATGGGTGCTTGACGAGGAGGGCAGCCGCCCCATCATCCAAAGGGCGCTTGATCTGGGCATCAATTTCTTTGATACGGCGAATATCTATTCGCTGGGCAGAAGCGAGGAGATTCTCGGCCGCGCGTTGAAGGATTTTGCAAAGCGGGACGAGGTGGTCATCGCGACAAAGGTCTTTTCCCGGATGAAAGAAGCGCCAAACGGCGCCGGGCTTTCCCGGAAGGCCATCATGAATGAGATCGACAACAGCCTCAGGCGCCTTGGCACCGACTACGTGGACCTGTACATCATCCACCGCTGGGACTACCTGACCCCCATTGAAGAGACCATGGAGGCCATGCATGATGTGGTGAAGGCCGGGAAGGCAAGGTACATCGGCGCCTCCGCCATGTACGCGTGGCAGTTTCAAAAGGCGCTGTATGTGGCCGAAAAGCATGGATGGACGCGGTTTGTTTCCATGCAGAACCACCTGAACCTCATCTACCGTGAGGAGGAAAGGGAAATGATCCCCCTTTGCAGGGCGGAAAAAATCGCCCTCACCCCCTACAGCCCCCTGGCCTCGGGGAGGCTGGCGCGCGATTGGGCGGAAACAACCAGGCGGCTTGAAACGGATCAGGTTGCCAAATCCAAGTATGGCGCCACCGAGGAGGCGGACCGGCTGGTGGTTGACCGCCTTGCGGAGGTTTCCGAAAAATACGGCGTTCCCCGGGCCCAAATCGCCCTTGCCTGGCTGATGCAGAAGGAGCCGGTAACGATTCCGGTCATCGGCGCAACGAAGCTTTCGCACCTGGAGAGCGTGGTGCCGTCCATATCGGTCAGGCTGACCCCTGAGGATGTCGCGTTTATGGAAGAACCGTACGTGCCGCACCGGGTGGTTGGGGCGGTCTAGCAGCACGCCCGGGCGCGCTATTCCTCCTGCTTGTATTCGGAAGGCGTTCTGCCCGTTAGTGTTTTGAAAACCTTCATAAAATACTTCTCGTTTTGAAAGCCGACGCGCTCCGCTATTTCATAAACCTTGAAGGACGGATCCTTCAGCAGCGCCTTTGCCCGGTCAATCCGCACCTGCTGAAGGTAGGCCACAAAAGTCAGGCCTGTTTTTCTCTTGAACAGCGTGCTGAAATAGCTGGTATTCATGTTGGCGAGGTTGGCTGCGTATACCAGGGTGATATCCTTCGCGAAATGGCGCTGCACATACTGTATTACCTGTTCCACAGGGGATACGGTGTCATGGGGCTTGGCGTTTTTGCCGATCGTTGTGATTCTGGATACAATGGCGTCCACAAAATCTTTGGAGGCTGCAGATGCGCTCAGCAAAAATTCAATGGTCTGCAGTTGGTTTAGCTGCTGCTCATAGTAGCGGTATTGTTCCGCCGTATAGGCCAGGACCGACAGCTCCAGTATTTTTGCGCTCCGGACCAAAGCATCGGGCGTGCAGCCCGGGCCGGCCAGCAGCCTTGAAAAAAAGTCTTTGATGATGCGTTCGATCCTTTTGTAATCGCCAGTCTCCATGGCATGCCGGATGGAGTGCACCAACAGGGAAGGCTCCTCCGGGGGTATGGGCTGCGGCTTGCCGCCCTGGATCAATACCTGTCCGCCGGTATGCGCAACGAGGCGGGTGTCCAGCAGGGACCTGCAAATCCGGCAGGCTGCGGGGATCCGGGCATGCTCCTCCGCCAGGGCAAGCGCGACCGTATACGCGGAAAAGGTCGGTTTTTTGATGGCGGCAACCCGGCTTTGAACGGTTTTGAGGATGTCGCCGTGAACGAAGGCATCCGGGTTCAGCCATAGCAGCGCAAATTGGTAACGGTAGGCGGTGGCGCCGGATAAAAGCACCCGGCCCTCCGGCAGCGCCAAAGCCAGGCGGGAGGCGAGGTCCCTTCCCTGGTCGCCTCCGCCGTACCCTGCGGCAGCCAGCGTCATTCCATCCGGAATGGCGCCTTTTAGCATTTCAACCTTCCGGGCCAGCTCCGCAGGATTGTTCTGCCCAAGCATCACATCCCATATCAGGCTCTTTTGATACTGTTCGATTTGGTCCGTAAAAGCTTTGGTCTCGCGGATGCGCTGGCGGGCGGCTTCCTTCTGCGCGTCCAACTGGGAGACAATCCTCTCCAGCACGGCTTTCAGTTCCTGCGTATCCGTGGGTTTGAGCAGATATTCCTTCACGCCGTACTGAATGGCTTTGCGCGCGTATTCAAAATCGTTGTAGCCGCTGATGATTACAAAGGCCACATTCGGCTGTTCCAGCCGGATGGTCTGAATCAATTCCAGCCCGTCCATGAGCGGCATCCGGATATCGGTAATGATGATTTGGGGAAGGAAGCTTTCGTATACGGCCAGGGCGCTCTGGCCGTTTTCGGCTTCCAGAATCCGCTCCACCGGCAATTCCATCTCGCCGACAAGCTTGACCAGCCCGCGCCGGATGGTGGAATCGTCCTCCGCGATCAATACCCTGTACACGAGCGTTCCCCCCCGATCCAGGAAGTGGGTGCTCCGGGCAGAAAAATATCGGTGACTACGCCTCCGGTCAGGTTTTTGCGCATCTTCAGGGCACTGGCCTCCCCAAAGGGGAGCACCAGCCTGCGGTTGACGTTCCAAAGCCCGATCCCGCCCCGGGCTTGCGGCTTCTGGGGCGGGTTCGGCTTGGCAAGCTCCTCATGCAGATGGCGCAGATCCTCCTGGCTGATGCCGGTGCCGTTATCGGCTGCGTGCAAAATGGTGCCATTTTCCACTTGCTGAGCGGTGAGCGTGATCTCCAGTATGCCGATCCGCTTTCGAAAGCCATGCTGAATGCTGTTTTCCAAAATGGGCTGCAGGGTAAGGGCCATGATTTGCACGCTTTCCCGCACCGGTTCCGGAATCTCCACAATGAAGCGGACCCTGTCGTCCAGCAGCATTCGCTGGATGTTCATATAGTACGAAAGGTTTCTTAGTTCGGTGGCAAGCGGCACAGGCATTTTGGCTGCCGAAAGGGTGTAGCGCATCAGCCCGCTCAAGGAGAGAAGGCCGGTTTTTATCTTGTCGGTTTCGCCAAGCTCCACGGACATCCTGAGCGTTTCCAATGTATTGAATAGAAAATGTGGGTTGATTTGCGCCTGCAAAGCGGCTAATTGGCTTTCCTTTTGCAGGGATTCGGCCAGATACACCGTATTGATGAGCTCATCGATTTTTCTGGCCATGATGTTGATTTCTCCGGCCAATTCATCGATCTCATCCTGGCCGTGCAATGGAATCCGCACATCAAAGTTGCCCCTCTGAATGGTTTTTACAGCCGTCAGCATGCGCTGAATGCGCCGCAGCAGCAGCTTGGCAACCAGATAGGAGAGCGCCAGGATCACGGCAATAATGCCAAGGGATACGGCCGCGAACGTATTGCGCACGGCCCTGGCGGGGGCGGCGATTTCCTCCGTGGGGACGATGCAGCCCAGCGTCGTGTCCAGGTCGGCGATATACAGGCCGGAATAGTAATACAGCTTCCGGCCCAAACGGATGATTTTTCCCGATCCGTCAGGGTTGCGGAGCATTTTTTGGTTTTCTTCCCCGCGGACCCAGGCAGTCAGCTCCTCCGGAAAGCCGCCCGTCTGAATCAATGTTTGGCCGGAAACGGTAAACAGGAATCCGCTTTCCGCGATTGGCATATGGTTGATATCCTTAAACAGGCGGCGCGCGTCCATGGAAACCTCAAGCAGGGTGGTATTTCCTGCATTTGAGGACAGCAGCGGATAAAACCAGCTATATACATGCGTTTCGTTGTGGGAAACGTACAGATAGTTCCTGGCCGGATGCAGCGGCTCCCGGTAATAGCCCTGGCGCTTGCTCATTTCCATGGCCTGCTGAAACCAGGGCTCCTGCGCATACCGTGAGGATTGCTCCATAAATTCATTTTCAGGTACGAAGGGATTCTGTGTAAGAAACCGGAACCGCTCCACCGACTTGGCGATGGCCTCAAACCACGAAAGGGTGGGCATAATCCGCTGGTTCATGGCTTCAACCAGCTCTACGGGATTGTAATACCGAAGGGTAAAGAAACGGTTGATATCGGTTTGTGTGGACAAAAGATAGGCGGAGCTTTGAATATCCGCCACTGTTTGCTGGATGCCGGAGCGCTCCTGCTCCATGCGCTGGCGGATGGTGTTCAGGAAAGACTGATCTGCCTGCGTGACCATGGTATTGTACATATAGACCAGACCCAGAAGGATAGGAAAAGAAACTGAGGCCAGATAGTATAGCATCAGTTTGGTTTTATAGCTGGTGCGGCGGGCCACCTGGCGGATTGCGTTCATGGTGCATACTCCTGCAAACCAAAAAATCTATACCAAACCCAACAATTGTTTACTCCTTTTGCTGTGAAAAAAAAGTACAATTGTTTCATCAGCAGGCGTATAAGGCGGGGTTGGTTGCAGGAGTACGGTGCGTTGGAGTACATCATAACTTTTTCCCTGCCAAAATGCAAGAGGGGGGAACGGCGGTAATTATATTGAATCGCAAGCCATCCTGGCGGAAGGGGCGTGCGCGGCGGACATTGTCCGGGTTTGGGCGGCAATGGCAATTGCAGGCAATGGTCATTCCGGCGATGCTGTGCTTTTTCCTCTTTTCCTATATTCCGGTTTCCGGCCTGGTGAACGCTTTTTTGAAGTACGACCTGACGGACGGCTTTTACGGGAAAAGGTGGGAAGGGCTGACATATTTCCGGGAGCTGTTCCGCGACAAGGATTTTTTTCTGGCGCTTCGCAACACCTTTGGCATGAGCCTGCTAAAGTTTGCTTTTACCTTCACCATGCCCATTCTGCTTGCGCTGGTGCTCAATGAGCTGCCTTATCCAAGGCTGAAGCGGCTTACCCAAACCGGCAGTTATCTGCCCCATTTTTTGTCCTACGTGATTGTGGCAACCCTGTGGATGGTGTTTTTGGACCGGAGGGGCCCCATTAACGAGCTGCTCCGCTGGCTGGGCGCAGGCCGGACCCCGGTCGAATTTCTGACCGATTACAAGTGGTTCTGGTGGATCGGCGTGATGATCGACTGCTGGCAGGAAAGCGGCTGGAATGCCATTATCTATCTGGCCGCCATCTCTGCCGTCAGCGCAGAAGTGTATGAGGCAGCTTCCGTGGATGGCGCGGGCCGGATCAGGCGGGTGTTCAGCATCACATTGCCTTCCATCTCCGGCACCATTGCCTCCCTGTTCGTCCTGAATATGGGCAATCTGCTCAGCGGCGGGCCGGTAGGCTCCAATTTCAATCAGTCCTATTTGCTGGGCAATGCCTTTAACCATGAGACCTCCTATGTGCTGCAGACTTTTGTCATACGGACCGGCCTGAACCAACTGCGGTTCTCCTTTGCCGCGGCAGCCAACCTGGTGCTTTCGGTGCTTTCGGTGGCGCTTTTGTTCCTGGCCAACAAAGCATCGGAAAAAGTATTCGGCGACAGCGTTATATAAAGGGTGAAAAGCGTGACACGAATCGGGAAAACCAGGGAAGACCGGGTAGTGAACGGCGCCGCGTTATGCATTTCGCTCATTGTCCTGTTCATTACGGTGTATCCGATCTATTATTGCCTGATCAATTCCTTCAACGAAGGCAAGGATGCCGCAAAGGGCGGCATCTACCTGTGGCCGCGTACATTTACGCTGGACAACTATGCCATGGTGTTCCGCAACAAAAGCCTGCTGGGCGCTTTTGGCATAACCGTGCTGCGCACCGCCCTGGGTACGGCGGCATCCGTTCTGGGCGTTTCCTCCGTTGCGTACGCCCTTTCCCGCAGCCATCTGATTGGCCGCAGATTTTATATGGTGTTCGGGCTCGTTACCCTGTATTTTCCGGCCAGCGCAGTGTATTCATACCTGCTGTACAGCCAAATCGGGCTGCTGGACCGTTTTTTGGTGTACATACTGCCCAACATCTACCAATTTTACTATGTTGTGCTGTTCATGTCCTTTGTCAAGGGGCTGCCTTCCTCCCTGATTGAATCCGCCAAGATGGATGGGGCAAGCGAATTCACCGTTCTGTTCCGGGTGGTGATACCCCTTTCCATGCCGGTGGTTGCCACGGTGGCGTTATTTTCCGGGGTGTGGCACTGGAACGACTGGTTTCACCCGGCTTTCTTTATCACCAAGGAGAAATTGATGACGCTGCCCGCTGTGCTGATGCGGACGATGTCATTGGCACAAGCCCAGCAGGAGCTGCAGAAGGTGATTTCGGTAGCCTCCTCCACCTCCGTTACCACCCCGGAATCCGTCCGGTACGCGATGCTCATGATTGCGGTCGCGCCGGTCACCATGATTTACCCGTTTGTTCAGAAGTACTTTGTAAAAGGCATGATGATTGGCTCGGTGAAAGGGTAAGCGCTGGATTGAAAGGGCGGAATGCCCTTGCAAAATATTTTACAACAGGAGGATTGTCATGAAAAATCCGGGAACAAAAGCCATGGCCGCATTGGCCGCCCTCATGATCCTTGTGACGGGGATTGCCGCGTCCGGGATGGCGCAGGGCGCGGAAGCGAATGTTCAGCAGGAGATGGATTGGGCGCGCATCGGCTTTCAGGCCGATCCGGCGGATATGGAATGGAAGGAGGACACCTCGCCCATTACATTATCCTACTATGTGAACTTTTCCTGGTTCGGGCTGAACTGGGACGATGCCACTGCGCGCCGTGTCACGGAAAAAACAGGCGTGAACCTGGAGATGACCAAGCCTGTTTCGGATGACGGGCAGAAGCTGAATATGATGATTGCGGGCAATCAGTTGCCGGACATCATCACGCTGGACCGCAACGATCCCGCCCTGCAAAAAATGATCGATGCCGGAATGGTGTGGGCGCTGGATGATTTGATGGATGAATTTGCGCCTAAAATGCGTGATATCCTGCCCAGGGAGATCATGACCAACTACCGTTCCGCCGACGGCAAAACCTACCGGTTCACCACCTGGGTACAGGGCGAAGCCTGGCAAAAGGCCGCGCTTGCGTATGACCAGATGGTCGGCACCAACCAGGCGGTCATTTCGGTGCGCAAGGATTATTATGATGAAATCGGCTCCCCGCAGATCAAAACCAAGGAAGACCTCGTGGCTGCGCTGGAGAAGATGCACGCCAACCACCCCGACAAGATCGCCTTCTATCCCGCGGACAACGCGGTATCCTCCAGCACGCTGGCGATGAGCGCCTCCATGGGCAACCTTGGCGTTCAGTTTGGCATGGGCAACAACATGACCGATCAAGGCGGCCATATCCGCTGGCTGGCCCGCAGCGGGGAGTTCAAAAACACCATTTCGTTCATGCATGAGCTGCAAACGAAGGGGCTGATCACCAAGGATGCCTTCATTGATTCCAAGGATGTGAACAATTCCAAGATCATGCGCGGGGAAGTGATCTCCTACACCTGGGTCATTGCGGAAGGGGAAAAGGTTCCGGAAGACAACCCCGATACCCAATACATAATCGTGGGACCGCTGGATACATACAAGCAGACGCGCACAGGCGCGGGCTGGCTGGCCACCGTGATCAGCAAAAACTGTGCCAAACCGGATAGGGCCATCCGCTTTTTGGAGTATATGAGCTCAGTCGAAGGGCATCAGGATGTTTCCTGGGGCATCCGGGGAGAGGCGTACAGCGGCGACGTGGTTGCGGGGCCCCATTGGAATTTGGTAGACGGCAAGCCCACCATGCTGCCTGCCTATCTTGTGGATAAAAACGCCGACTGGAGCGGCGTTGCCGCCAAGAACGGCCTTGGCGAGTACTGGATTGCCTGCAACGAGCTGCTGTGGAACCTGCCCTGGTGGGATAACAGCAATGAAAAAATGGCGGAATTCAACAGTATTTACGGTCCGCTGGTAGTGTTCAAGCCGGAGCTTGACCTGCAGGCGCCCGATCCCGCCAGCGAAGAGGGCATCATCCTGCAAAAGGCCCATTCCCTGCTGCAGCAATATGTGGTGAGCATGGTCTTCGCATCGGATTGGGAAGCGGAATATGCCAAGTTCATGGGCGAGGTGGATGCCCTGGGCATGGAAAAGGTGGAAGCCTATTACGACGCGCTGTATCAGGAAAAGGTACAGAGCATGAAAT
>JAEWWY010000426.1 GCA_023458835.1 Bacillota bacterium | reverse complement strand
TCATCCGACAGGGATGCAATGGAAACATGTTTGCGTCCGTCATAAAGCAGTCTTTCATAAATCTCATCGCTGACGATGAAAAAATCATGCTCTTTTGCCAGACCGGCGGCATCTGCAAGCGCCTCGCGGGGCCATACGCTGCCGTTGGGGTTGGAGGGGCTGGTGATAACGATGGCCTTGGTGCGGGAGGTGATTTTTTCTGCAAGGGCTGCCCTGGCGGGGATAAAATCAGCCTCCTCCGAGGTTTGCACAAACACCGGAACACCCCCGGCCATGCGCACCATCTCCGGATAGCTCACCCAGCAGGGGGTTGGAATCAGCACTTCATCCCCCTCGTCCAGGATCGCCTGGAAGATGGTGAACAGGGAATGCTTGGCGCCGCCCGATACGATGATTTCCCCGGGGGTGTAGGCAAGGCCGTTATCCCTTTGCAGCTTCTGGCAAATGGCCTTGCGCAGCGCCAGCGTCCCTTCCGAGGGGGTATAGCGGGTCAGCCCAAGGTCAATAGCCTCGCGGGCGGCATCGCAGATGTGCCGGGGCGTAGGAAAGTCCGGTTCGCCGGCCCCGAAGCCTACCACGTCCAGGCCCTGCTGTTTCATATCCTTGGCTTTGGCGTCAATGCTCAGCGTGACCGAAGGGGCGATGGCCTTACACATCCGGGAGATAGAACGCGGCATGGGGATTCCTCCTAAAGGTTTTTACAATAAAAAAAATCGGCCCGCATCCGGCCGCGAACATCCCTTGTAGGGCTGCGCCATTGCGGCCGTTTCTGCATGGTGGTATATTTTATTCTACAGAATCAGGGCGGTTCCTGCTTGAAAAGTGCCTGTTTCAAAAATATTTTGCATATTTATTTTTACAACTTGCATTTCAAGGAAACATGGCAACAGGGGTGCCGGCAGCGGGGATAGAAAATGCCTGCCTTGTATATTGTAGAGCTGCCGGTGAAAACGATGCATGCTCCCGTGTTCCCATCAAAATCAGCCGGCCTGCCCGTGGGCAAACCGGCTGATTATACTGAGCAAACAGGGTCCCTTACTTTAACGCCAGCATGGAGCGGTTGGTGAGCGTTACGGCATCAAGATACTCCACCGAAACGTTTACCATAGTGCCATCCTTTACCAGCCTTTCCTCCGCCACAAAGCACCAGGCGGGCTTGTAGGTGCGTTTCTCCTCGCTGAAATAGATGGGCTTGATCTCCGTCAACACGCTGAAGGTGGCATATTCCGTATATTCGCGCTCCATTGCGCTGTCGGTTTTGGTGACATCCCTGGGGTTGGTGTGGGGTATAAAGTAGGCTGCAATGTATTCCCGCAGGGCATCCTGCCAGGAGACGGCGGGAGCGGCCAGGAGCGAGGCCGATATCTCCACCGGCAGATTCTGCAGCCTGGCTTCTGCAATAGTACCGTCATCCTTTACAACCAGCTCGGCCGTGCTCGAGTCCCCTACGGTTGCATCCGGTTCCCTCTTGCTCCCATCGGGCCAAAGGAAATTAGGTGATACCGGCAGGCCCCTAAGCGTGAATCCCACCCTGACTACCGTATAATCCAAGTCCGTTCGTTTATATTTTTTGACTCGTCTGGCATATTCCCGTTTCTTTTCCTCCTGAAGCTCTTTCCAGTCGCTGCGCTTGGGATACAGGCCATATTCAGCCGGGTCATACAGCCGTTTGACGAGCATGCCTTCTTCATAAGGCATAAAGCCCAGTTCTGTCAGCAGGGTGGCGGCATGCTGCGCGGCAAGAGCCATCTGAGTGGCCTTTTCATGGGATGTGTTCAGTGCTTTTGATGCCAGCACATCCACGCCAAGCCCTACTGTAAGGCTTTGCAGGTCTTCCGCCCGATAAAGAGCCGATCGCCGGCTCCAGCCCTCGTTGGAAACCGACAGCTTTCCCTGGCTTAAGTCGGTGCCTATTGCCGCAAGCGCGGCAGCCAGTGCCTTTTTGTCAAACTTTTTATATTCTACCGTAATGGTGCTTAACTGCTCCGGCGTAAAGGACGCGGGGACCGGACAATCGATATACAGCACACGGGGATCCACCTTGGGCCGAAAGGTTTGCACCGTTCCTTCAAGACGCCCGCCCGCCTCCGTGATATGGGACAGGTCTACATCCTTGGCGTAATATACGAGCCACCCATTTGATTTGCTTGGTTCCGCCAGGGCGGGGAAGATGCCAAGCAGCAGCGCCAGCAGGATGGCGGCTGATAAGAATCCTTTCCATTTGCTCCTCATCGTACAGCTTCCTCCATTGCTTTTGTTTGAGTCGTTTGGATTCAAAGTATAAGACGCAAAAGCGGCTTGTGCGGACTTTACGGATAGGATATATAGGAAGGATTGGCCAGTGTCACCGCGTCCAACTCAAAGGTTCTTACAATGACAGGGGCATTGTCTTTTACAAGCCGTTCCTCCACCACGAAGCACCAGGCAGGGGTATATGCGCGTTTTTCAAGGCTTATGTACACGGGCTTGATTTCCTTAAGCACACTGTAGGATGCGTATTCTGTAAAATCGCTTCCGTACCCAGTATCGGCTCCTTTGTAATCCATGTCCACAGGCGTGGTAGTATCCACATAATAAGTGGCCATCCATTCCTTCAATGCATCCCGCCAGGAGGCCGCGGGGGCGGGAAGTGGCGTGGAGGCCACCTCCTTGGGCAGATTCTGCAAATCGGCCTTGACGATGGCGCCGCCATCCTTTACTAAAAGGTGGGCAATGGAGGCGCTGCCCACCCTTGCATCCGGCTCCCGCGCGTTTCCATCGGGCCAGGAAAAATCCGAAGCGACAGGCAAGCCCCGCAGCATGGTTGTGAGGCTTATCGCCGTGTAATCAAAGTCGGTATATCCATATTTCGCTGCATTCTTTTCAAATTGGCTGATGAGCTCCGCCTGACGGTCCATAAAGTTACTGGTATTTGGATGGAGGCCATACGTTTTAGGGTCGAACAGCCGTTTTACGCTCATGCCTTCCTCGTAAGGGATGAAGCCCAGTTCTTTCAGGAAGGAGAGGGAAAGCCGGGCCGCCAGGAGCATTTCTTCCTGTTTACCGGTGCTTTGTTCCGGTGTACCTGATGCCAGCACATCGCCGGTATAGGATGGAGTGATCCGAGCGGGGATGCTGCTGTCCGCATACTCCGCAAAGCGCCAATGCCAATCCCGGTTGGTCACAGCCGCTTTGCCCTGCTTTGCGAGGCCGTCGGCCTTTTCAAGGGCGGCCAGGAATGCAGCTTTATCGTAAGCCGCGTATTCCACGGTGAGTATGTTCTTTTGATCCTGGGTGAATTCTTGTGGGATTTTGCAATCCACCCGCATCGTTTGACCGGGGACCCTGGCCCGAAGTATCTTGATACTGCCCGAAAGCCGTCCGTCCTTTTCCACGATATTTCCCATATCCACATCCGCGGCGGAATATTCGTTCCATATGCCGGCGGGGTCGTTATCCGATGCCAGACCGGGCATGCAGATAGATGTCAGAAGAAGAAGGCATGCAATCAGGGCAACGGCCTTTTGCCTGAATCCTCCTCTATATCCTTTTTTAATAACTGTCATATTGAACCCTCCATTCTTCCGCCGTGAAAGCTTCTATGGTCATGGTCAGGGTGCTCTGTTCTTTTTCATCGCTCCCGTATACCCAACTGGATACCGGCACTTCCAGCTTCATGTTCCCGTTTTCATCCAGCAGCTTCTTATAGCGCTCCGGGGTCATATGGAAAAGGTCCACTTCCAACAGGAAGGTTTCACCCAATTCCTCCGGCACCCAGTCCACCATGCCGGCCAGGCTTTTGCCGGCGATGTTCATGCGGGATACGTCAATGACCAGCGCCTGCTTTCCTTCCGACAGCCATTCGTCCATGGTAGTGTGCTCGCCGCCCCACCAAATCTCATCCATATGGATGCCGTCCGCCCCAAAATCACCCTGGCCGATAAGCCGGTACTTTGAAGGCTCCGCGGGGGAAACGTGCAGCACCAGGGAGAGCTTCATATCATTCCAAAGATAGTCCCTGGCCTGCACGGTCACCTGTTTGCCACCGAAGCTTTGGCTTAAGGGCTTCCGTACGTCATTTTCCACCGCTGCTTTGTCAAGGGGTACCGAGGTTCTAACGGTCAGGAAATGAAGAACGCCAAGGCTTTTGGCTGCCAGCGCGCCGCCTGCCAGAAGCACCAGGCATGCGGCGGCAATGGGCATCCAGCGCATGGCCTTTTTGGCGGCCCGCGCGGTCTTCATTTCCTGCATCGCATATGCGACCCGGCTGGAAAAGCCTGCCGGGGTTTGCTCAAATGCGTTGTCCAGGTTGAGCTTCAGGGGGGTATCGGGTGCTTTCATACCTGCGCCTGCGCTTCGTCAAGTTCTTTGCGCAACAGTTCCCTGGCCTTGGATAGACGCCATTTTACCGTGCCG
>JAEWWY010000425.1 GCA_023458835.1 Bacillota bacterium | reverse complement strand
CCAACGATGCCAGCCTGGGCATTTGGGCGACTTGCCCGGACGGGGCCGGCGTCTGCGCGGTGAATGGCAGCGGATTTTCCGTATATGCCATGGATGGGGCTGGGGGCGAGGTACAGGTCGGCGGACTGGGTGACCTGACCGGTGACAAGGGCGGCGGCGGATACCTGACCGATCAGGCCGTGGCAGGCGTATACGCTTCGCTGTACAAGGGCGGCCCGGAAACCGCCATGACAGGCCCGCTGTTTGAAAGGCTGGGCATTGCGCGCAAGGAGGAGTTTGTGGAAGCGCTGTCCGACGGGCTGTATGGCAGCGGCAATGCCAGGCTGCTGCGCCGTGACCTTTCCCGCATACTGCATCAGGCCGCTGCAAAGGGGGACGCCATCGCCCGGGATATACTGATAAGCAGCGGGCGGGAATATGCCGCCGCGATCCTGGGCGCGGTGGATGAGCTGCCTTTGCTGCGCCGCAAGGCTTTGCAGGTGGTGCTTGTGGGCTCCGGCTTTCTCAAAGGGGAATGCGGCATTGCGATCGATACGCTGGCGGAAGAGGTTTCCAACGCTTTGCGGCCGGTTGGCTGCATGTTTCACCGCCTGGCGGCCCCGCCGGTGCTGGGGGCGCTGCAATGGGCGCAGGCGACGGCCGGCCTGCCCCCGATGCATGCGGATGAGAAGCGGCATTTGATTGAAGCGATGGCCGGCCTGTGACCCTGTGTCAGGCGCGGATCTTTTTCACTGCGGTCAATCTGTTCTCTGCGCCGCGGTAATCGTATGCGATGCTGTCCATGGTTTTTTTGACCATATATATGCCCAGGCCGCCAACGGCCCGTTCCTCCGCAGGCAAAGCAATATCGGGGTCCGGCTTTTCAAGGGGGTTGTACGGGACCCCGCCGTCGCAAAAGCGCAGGATGACCTTTTGACCGTCCGCGAAGCAGCCGAACCTTGCCGTATCCGCGCCGCTGTAGCGGATGATGTTGGAAAACAGTTCGTCAATGACAATGTTTATCTGCGTTGCGGTTTTCGCGGGAACGTTTGCTTTTTCCATGATCTGCCGGGCAAACGCCAGAGCCTCCTCCATGGCTTCCAAAGAGGGCGCCAGGATTATTTCCGGCAGGTCCGGCGGCGCGGGCTGCCGCATTTCAAGGGCAAGCACGGTAATATCGTCAAATTGGGGCGCTTCCCCCACAAAGGCATCCACATCCTGTTTCAGCGCTTGCAAGGCAGCCTGGCAGGATGCTTCCTTATGCCGGTTCAGCGAGGCAAGCATCCGCCCGGTTCCAAACAGCGTAAAGTCCGCGTTTGCCGCTTCCGCGACGCCGTCGGTGTATAAAACCAGCTTATCGCCGGGCTCAAGCGCCAAAGCATATTCCTGATAGCGGGCATTCTCCATGCCCGCCAGGACAAAGTCGTGCTTGTCCTTCAAAAGCGCGTAATCGCCCCCTGCCCGTTTTATCACCGGGTATTCATGCCCGGCGTTGGCACAACGTATTTCCCCGGTGGAGATGGTGAGGATCCCCAGCCAGACCGTGACAAACATCTCCGCCTTGTTGTTTTCGCAGAGCTGGGCATTCACCTGCTCAAGCGTTTCCTTGGGGGAAAGGCCGGTGAGCGCGCTGTTTTTGATGAGCGTTTTTGTGATCATCATGAACAGGGCCGCCGGAACGCCCTTGCCGGAGACGTCCGCCATCACCAAGGCAAGATGATCCCCGTCAATCAGGAAAAAGTCATAAAAATCCCCGCCCACCTCCCTGGCAGGCGTCATGGACGCATAGATGTCAAACTCCTCCCTGTCGGGAAAGGCGGGAAAAACGCAGGGGAGCATACTGCCTTGGATATGCCTGGCCACATCAAGCTCCGCGCCGATGCGCTCCTTTTCGGCGGTAACCGCCGTCAGGTTTTTGATGTAGCGCTCTATGTCCAGCGCCATATTCCGGAATGCCGCCGCGAGGACCCCTGTCTCGCTGCGGTTCTGGATATAGCTTTCGCACTGCTTTGCAATGGAGGCGCTGTCCAATTGCCCGTCCGCCGCATAGCTTTCTGCAATGCGGGAAAGCCCTTGAACAGGCACGGTGATCGTTTTTTGGGCATACCACAAAAATGCCGCCGTGATGGCGTAAAAAACCATCAGATCCATGGCGACATAGCCGTAAACGCGGTTCCACATTTCCAGGGGCGGAACCTGATAGCGGGAAAGCTCGAAATAGGTGATGCCCCCGATCAGCGCGGCGGAAACCACGCTGAGCATCAGAAAGATCAATACAAACCGCTCGTTGAGGGTAATGACCCGGCGGCTCTTTTTTTCCTTTAATACCGTTGCCCAAATAAGCAGGGGTATCCCGAGCACCATGCAGAACACAAGGTTGTTCAAAAGAAGCATCAGCGTGGCCATGGAGAAAAAATCGCTGATGCCCAGAAGCTGCATAATGCCGCCCAAAAGCCCCGCCATCATCACGCAATCCGCCAGGGTGACCGCGATATACTTCATCACCCTTCCCGAATGATACAGCCGGGGAGGACTGGCCTTATCCTCACGAAAATACCAGAGCTTATAGGGAACGTAGCCATACAAAAATTGCGCCCCGAACCCCAAAACGCACAATAGGGGGCTGTATCCTGATAAAATGTCCGCGGCCAGATTCCCCGCGGCGCAGCCAAGAATGCCCGGAACGCCCAGAAGCAGCCCCAGCACGGGGGGGAGGGCGCTGGCCGGCCGGACCTCCGTTACCTGCATAACGGAAAAGAAGTGGCGGAACGGCACGGTCACAACAAAGAACAAAAGGGCGGAGCATCCGGCGCGAAGTATGGCCTTTTTCATCTTTACCCCCCCATTATATCAGTAAATACATCAATGCCGCCCCGGCCAATCCGGATAGTATGGTGAGGCTGCCGGCTTGATTCGGGCCGATGCCTGCCGGCACGCAAACAAAGAACGCCAGCATAAAAAGCAGATAAACCGCAAGCACCGGCTTTTTCAGCCTTTGCGCGCCATAAGGGAGAATGCTTTTGGGCGGGGGGGCGCACGCCGGCGCCGCCGTGCCGGAGGTAAGCAGAATGAAGACCGGCATGCCAAGGCAGATGGAAAACCCCGCATTGTTCCAGAACACATAGGTGTAAATCTGCTCGATCCAGATGCCCCAAAATATCTGCAAGCCAAAGGCCAGCAGCCACGCCACGGTCAGCGCGGAGATCAGGGACAGGGCCATGTAGAGGAGGATGTTTTTTCCCTTATGCAGGTTCGGCGGCTCGCCAGAAAGCAAATGCCACAGCCTGTGGGGCAGAAATGCCGCCGTAAAGTTGGCTAAGAAGCCCAGGACCGAGGTGGAATCCAATGTGCCGAACAAGTCGGCGGCCACATTGCCAAGGCCGCATCCCAAAGCCCCGATCCAGCCGAAAGCCAGCCCCGCCACAGGGGGGATGGCATTGACCGGGCGCACTTCCGTAAAGCCCTCCAGCAGGA
>JAEWWY010000424.1 GCA_023458835.1 Bacillota bacterium | reverse complement strand
GGGCCGCGCTGTTTCGCTTGTCCATTTGTACGGCATCCTCCAGGGAGGCATGCCCTACCCCCACACCCATGAAAACGGCCTGAAAGCCCTGAATCTGTTTTCGGACAAAGCCGGCCTCGCCTATATGGGCGGCTTTGTGATGGGTATGGGTGCGATGCTTAACGGCCAGCCGCTGGAAAAGCTTTTCAACGCGAAAAAGGTGATACCGCAGTTGAACCTTTTCTTTGATCATGTGGAGAAGGGCGAAGAATCCCCAAGGCAGGTGTTTGAGGCCGCGCGGCTTCGCATGCCCGGCCTTGTCTGGCGTCTTATGGCCCGCTATGCACAGAAAAGCATGGACAGGGACCTGCAAAAACACGGCATGGATGTAAAGCAGCAAAGCCCCTATTTATGATAATGAAGCAATATCCGGACGCTTAAATCCCCCTGCCCCCGATCAGCGAAAGCAGCCGGGCCAGGCCCTCGGGCAAACGGGGAACATGCTGCAGGATGAATTGCACGATCTGATCCCGGGTCGCCTGATCCGCGATCAATGTGTAATCGCCCTGGGGGGCGCTGCCCACGGCCACCCGGCCCATGGCGGCGCCGCCCACCGCCAGTTCCGAGGCGACGGCCGCGCCGCCCAGGGCGTACATGCCAATGGCAACCCCGCCCACGGCCATCAGCCCGATGGCTACGCCGCCAAAGGCGAACCCTCCCAGCGCAAGGCCGCCAAAGGCCAACAGAAGGCCCAGTGACAAACCGCCAAGGCTTACGAGGCCCACCGCGATTCCCCCAAGGCTTACCACGCCCAGGGCCACATCCCCGATGGCAATGATCCCTTTGGCCACGCAGGCGCCATGTTGAAAGCGCGAAAGCTTCACATGCAAAAGCGGCAAGCCCCACACCCGCGTTTTGCTTACAAACTCATACGGCCCCTGCCGCCTTAAATAGTGCTTGATCTCCCTCAGCTCTTCCGCCACGGCGCTGTCCGCGGGCGCGGGGATGCCCTGCCCGGAAGGAACCTCCTCCCTGACCAGATAATCGACGCTTACGCTGAAAATATCCGCGATGGCCACCAGCTTGTCAATTTCCGGCATGGCCATGCCGGCCTCCCATTTGCTGACGGATTGCCGGGACACCGAAAGCATATCTGCCAGGTTCTCCTGGGAAAACCCCTTTTCCCGCCTCAGTTGAAACAGCTTTTCACAAAACGCCATATCTATGCACCTCATGTATTTCTTACGCACAAAGTATACCTTTTAGCCTTCAAAACCACAAGAACGCAAGGCTTTACAATCTGTCAACCACAGGTTGCGAACGCGTTTTTACCTATTTTTCCCGCAGCCGGCGGGTGCGGCAGGCACATGCCCGTTCTCATGATCAGCCAAAATGCTTTTCTTTTTCCTGTCTTTCATCGAAAAATGTTTCCTTCCCCATTTACAAAGGAACCAGCATCTGCATGCATCCGACTTGTTGTGCGCAAACTACCTTTACGTCTTTTGTGGAGGATTGTAACGACATGCAGGCAGGCATTGCAGTTTTCGGTCTTTTGCTGCTGGCGGTGGTGGTAGCGATGCAGCGCAGGCGGCGATCAAGAACACTGCGGGATGTGCTTTTGGATGAGGGTCTTCACAGCCATTTGCAATCTTGCGCCGTCGCCATGACATTAAAAGGCACCGGAAGGCTGCAAATGCCCATGCGCATGCTCGCAAGGCTGCGGGCCACGGTGCTCACGCTCATGAGCCGGGACCGGGAAAACCTGCTGCCGGCCGCCCAATGGCTCACCGACAACGCCCGCATGCTGGAGGAAGCGCTTTTATCCGTCCGCCTGGAATGGAAAAGGGCCGCCCGGCTGCCCAAGCTTATAACCGGGGAAATCAGGGTGCAAAAATTCGCCCAGGAGCTGATTTCCCATACCAATGCCCATTTGAACGGCCCCAAGCTGATGGCGGCGGTGGCAGCCTGGCAGGAGGCTTCGCCGCTGACCCAGGCGGAGCTGTGGTCGCTGCCCCTGGCGATGAATATCACCCTTTTGCAGTTGGTGGACAACATGGCAAAGGCCTGCGTTGAATTGCAAAAGGACTGCGACGCCGCGCCCCTGTGGGCCGCGCGGCTTACGGGCAAGCACCGGGAAGCCGCCCGCCGCCAGTTCAAGAACGCACCCCAAAGCACCGCTTTCCTGGAAAGGCTGCTGTCCCTTTTGCGGGAGACAGAGGATGCCCAGGCCCTGAACTGGCTGGATGAAAAGCTGGCGGAGATGGACCTGCGCGTATCCAGCATCGTGGAAAAGGAGCACATCCGCCAAACTAGCGACAGGCAGTGGATGGGCAACGCCATCACCTCCCTTCGCCGCCTGAGTCAAATCCCCTGGGGCGAAACGCTGGAAAACATGAACCCCATCCACGGGATCCTGGGCCAGGATCCGGCCGCCGTCTACCCCGCCATGGACTTTGAAAGCCGGGATATGTACCGCCGCCGCGTGCAGCTTTTCGCCTGGGAATGCCGCCTGCCTGAAAACATGGTGGCCAGGGCCGCCGTTGCCTGCGCCAGGGAGGGCGCGGAAGGCGCGCTGGACAGCCACATCGGCTACTATCTGATGGATGCCGGGCAAAGCGCGCTGATGGAAAGGCTTGGCGCAAGCCGTACCGCCGTTAGGGAGCATCAGTTCGCCCGGCGCCACAGCCGGGGCCTGTACCTTTCGGCCCTGTGGCTGGGGGCCGCGATAGGCGTGATCGTGGCCGACCTGCTGATGCTCCCGCTGCCCCTTTTCCCGCTTTTTTTATTGCCCTGGTCGGAGCTCATGCGCTATGCGCTGCGCAGGGTGATCCGCCATGTGCACACGCCCCGCACGCTGCCCCGGATGGAAATACAAAGCCTGCCTGAAAAATGGCGCACGCTGATCGTATGCCCGACGCTACTCACAAGCGCCGCCCAGGCCATGTCCATGGTGCGGCACCTGATGATCCTGCGCCACGCCAATCCGGACGGGCATCTGCACTTTATGCTTCTGGCCGATTTTGCCGACAGCCTGACCGCCGAGCAGGTCAGCGATCAGGAGATACTATCCGCCGCGAAGGCCGGCATCGAGGCGCTGAACCAGGAGTTTGGCGGCGGCTTTTCCTATCTGCAAAGGGCGCGGGCCTACAGCCAGCAGGAGAAGATGCACATGGGCCGGGAGCGCAAGCGCGGCGCGCTGGAAACGCTCAACCGGATGCTGCTGGGCCTCCCTAACGAGGATTCCTTTTTGTACGCCTCGCTGCCGCCGGAGGACCTGGCCCAACAATACGCCTATGTCATCACCCTGGACAGCGACACCATCCTGCCCCCCGGCAGCGCGCTCCGCCTGGTCGGGGCCATGGCGCACCCGCTGCAAAAGCGGCAGGTATTTAACGGCAAGCTGCGGGGCAAGAGCATCCTCCAGCCCCGGATGGAGGTAGCCGCGGATACGGTGCATACCCGCGTGAACGCCATCCTGGGCGGCCGGGGCGGCGTGGACCCCTACAACGCCGCCGTCAGCGACCTGTACCAGGATCTGTGCAACGCCGGCTCCTTTGCCGGCAAGGGCATCTATGAGCCTGCCGCCTTTGTGGAAGCGGTGGACGGCCGCATCGCGCCTTACACCATCTTAAGCCACGACCTGCTGGAAGGGGAGCTGGCCGGCAGCGCGCTGCTGGGCGACATCGCGCTGTACGATGGGCAGCCCGCCACTTTAAGGAGCTGGATGAAGCGCCTGCACCGCTGGACAAGGGGCGACTGGCAGCTTTTGCCCTGGTTGTTCCCCCGGCTTTTCAGGAACGGCCGGGCGCGGAAAAACCCCCTTGCGAGATTTTCCCGCCACAAGATTTGGGATAACCTCCGCCGCAGCCTGGTTCCCATAGCGCAGGGCCTGCTGCTCTTGTATGGCGCCGCGGCAAACAGGCCGCTTTTTATGCTGCTGCTCCTTGTGATCCCCAACCCCGGCGTGTTCTTCCACGCCAGGTCCCTGCTGGCATTCTTCCTTCGGCTGTGTGCCCTGCCCTATGAGATCCAAACCCTTGCGGATGCCGTTTTGCGCACCATCTACCGTGTGGCCGTTTCCCACAAGCATATGCTGCAGTGGGTGACCGCCGCCCAGGCGGAGCAAGGCAGCGCCGCCCCCTACACCTCCGGCTTGTGGGCCCATTGGGTGCTGGGCGGCGCCATGGCCGTTTTATCGGTGGCATCCGGCTGGGTGATCCCCGGCGCCGCCATCGCCGCGCTGTGGATCGTATTCCCCTTTGCCGCCCCCTGGCTGGATGCGCCGCTGTACCAGGACCTGTACCTGGAGGAGGAGAAGAGAGGCCAGCTCAAGGATATGGCAAGGTCCACCTGGCGCTACTTTGAAAAGGTGGTCACCTCCTCCGACCACTACCTGCCCCCGGACAACCTGCAAATCCATCCCGACAAGGGGCTGGCCCACCGCACCTCCCCCACCAACCTCGGGCTCTATCTGCTGTCCTGCGCCGCCGCCCAGTCCCTGGGCTTCCTGGAGCCGGACGAAATGGCCAGGTATATGGAAAAGACCGTCGCCACCATGGAAAAGCTGCCCCTGTGGGAAGGGCACTTTTACAACTGGTACGACACAAGAACGCTGGAGCCGCTGAAGCCCTTCTACGTATCCTCCGTGGACAGCGGCAACCTGGCCGCGTGTTTGATGTGCTGCGCCCAGGTGATCCGCACGCTGGCCGCCTCCCTGGACGCGGCGCTCCGGGGCCTTGCCGCAAGGATGGACGACCTGGCGCTGCACATGGATTTTACAAAGGTGTACGACCCCAAAGCGGAGCTGTTCTACGTGGGCATCGATACCAGGGAGGAGGAGCCGGGCGATTCCAGATATGACCTGCTGGCCAGCGAATCCAGGCTTTTGAGCTTTGTGGCCGTCATGACGAGGCAGGTGTCCACCCGCCACTGGTACCGCCTGAGCCGCACGCTGGTCAAGGCAAGGGGCAAGCCCACCCTGGTATCCTGGAGCGGCACCATGTTTGAATACCTGATGCCCAACCTGCTCCTGCCCCTTACCCGCGACACGCTGCTGGATACCGCCTGCCGCCGGGCGGTGTTAAACCAAATGCACCACGCAAGGGGCGGGGTGTGGGGCGGCAGCGAAAGCGGCTATTACGCCTTCGATCCGTCCCTCAACTACCAATACCAGGCCTTTGGCCTGCCCGCGCTGGCCCTTGGCAACATCCCGGCGGAGGGCGTGATCGCGCCCTACGCCAGCGGCCTGGCGCTGCCCCTTTTCCCCGAGGAGGCCAGGCTGAACCTTACGAAAATGAAGTCCATGGGCTGGGACAGCCACCTGGGCTTTTTTGAGGCTGCCGATTTCAACTTTTCCCGCATCGGCGAGGGCAAGGCCTTCGAGCTGGTGCGCAGCCACATGAGCCACCACCAGGGCATGCTGCTTTGCGCGCTGTGCAACCTCTTATCCAAAAACGCGCTGGTGAAGTATTTTGACGCGCTGCCTGCCGCAAGGGCCTACGGGCTTTTGCTGCAGGAGAAGATGCCCAAAAACGCGCTGCATCCAAGGAAGGCCATGCCCCGGCCCCGGCCCGCCAACACCGGGCCCAAATGCGCCAGGCGCCAGGCCGCCATCCATACCTTCCCGGTGGACGTCCACCTTTTGCACGGCAGCGGCACCACCCTTTGCGTTACCGCCCAGGGCGGCGGGTACCTGGCCAGGGACGGGGTGATGGTCACCCGCTTCCGGGGCATGGCCGGGGATGAGGACGGCATCCAGTTTTATCTGCGCGACGCCCAGGAAGACCTGCTCTGGCAGCCCACGGCGCCGGACCTGCCCGGCGACACCGTGTTTGAAACGGGCCAGGCGGTATTCACGCGAACGCACCTGGGCATTGAAAGCAAGCTTAGCTGCTTTGTCAACCCCCTGGATGGGGCGGCGCTGCACCTGATCGAAATCGTCAACCGCTCCAACCGGGAGCGGATGCTGGAGGCTGCCAGCTACTTTGAGCTTTCGCTCAGTGGTCAGAAGGCCGACGCGGCCCATCCGGCCTTCCGCAACCTGTTTATCGAAACCGAGCGGGCCGGCAAGAACAGCCTTTGCGCCCGCCGCAGGCCCCGGGACGGCAGCGACCCCCGCCGGGTACTGGTGCATTCCATGGGCTCTGATTTAAGCCTCATCCATACCGTGGCCCAAACCGACCGCTGCGCCTTTTTAGGCCGCGGCGGCAGCATACGCGCGCCGCGCCAGATGACCGAAAGCATGCGCACCGTCACGGGCCGCGTAGGGGCCATGGTCAACCCCTGCATGAGCCTGCGCACCCAGTTCCTGCTCCCCGCCCATGGCCGGGCGCACCTTACCTTCTGCACCATGCTGGCGGAGGAGGATCAGCAGCCCCAGGCCATGGCGGCGCGGTATGAAACGCCGGATGACCTGAAGCGCGCGAGGGAGCTGGCCATCACCCAGGGCCTGGTATCCGCCAGATACCTGGCCATCGACGTGGCGGGCCAGAACCTGTACGGCCGCCTCACCGGCTGCCTGGTCTACGGCGGCCAGCCCGGCGCTTCGCCGGAAAGCCCCGTGCCCCTCCCCTGGCAGTCGCTGTGGGGCCTGGGAATCAGCGGCGATCTGCCCATCATCACCGTGGAGATCTACAGGCGGGAGCATTTGCCCCTGGCCCGTACGATCCTGAGCGCCCACGCCTGGTGGCGCATCCATGGCGTATGGGTGGACCTGGCGCTGCTGAATTGCCACGGCGCGGATTATGACCAGCCCGTGCGGGACGCGCTGCGGGATTTGACCGCCTCCAGCCATGCCCGTGAGCTGATCGGCAAGCCCGGCGGCGTGCATCTTTTAGACGAGCAGGCCATGTCCCCGGATGTGGGAAAGCTTTTAAGGGCGGCCTCCCGGCTGTATCTCTCCGGTGAAAGAGGGTCCCTGGGCGCGCACTTCCGGGCGCTGCAGACCCCGGCCAAAGCCCCGCCGGCGATCTGGAAAAAGGAATATCAATCCTTCCCCATCCCGGCTATCCCGCACATGGACCGCTGGCAATTCAATGGCTATGGCGGCTTTGCCCTGCCGGAGGGCGATTTCGTGATGGATCTTGCCAAGGATGTCATGACCCCCGCGCCCTGGTGCAATCTGTTAAGCAGCCCCGTCTTCGGCACGCTGGCCTCGGAAAGCGGGCCCCTCTTCACCTATACCGGCAACAGCCATCACGGGCGCATCACCCGCTGGCCCAACGACCCTGTTTCCCCAAGGCCCGGGGAAGGGCTCTGCCTTCGCGATGAAGACACCGGCGTGCTGTTCTCCCCCTGCCGCTGGCCCCTGGGGGACGCCATGGCCTTCCGCGTCACCCACAGCCCGGGCCTTACCGCCATCCAGGGGTTCGGCATGGGCCTGGAAACAACGCTGCACATTTTCTCCGATGCGGAATACACTCTCAGCCTGCGCACGCTGCGCTTGCGCAATACGGGCGAGACCGCGCGCACCATCCGCGTGTACCACTTTGCCGATTTTCTCCTGGGCGAAAGCGACCAGGCCGGGGAGCTCACCTGCGCCTTTGTCACAAGCCCTTCCAGCGTGATGGCGGAAAACCCGGGCTTCTCCGGCACAGCCTTCCTTGCGCTCACCGACAGGTCCGATACCGCCGCCGGCACCGTTTTGTCCAAGGGCAGCTTCTGGGGCCTTGGGGTCCCAAGGCCCATGGCGCTGGAAAAGGAGCTTCTTCCCGCCAGCGAGCCGGGCACCCTGGGGCTTGTAACGGCCGTCCTGCGCCTGAATCCCGGCCAGAGCGCCTCCGTCACCTTTGCGCTGGGCTCCGCACCGGGCAGGGGAGAGGCGGACGAGCTCATCGCGCTGCTGGAAAAGGAGGGCGTGCTGAAGCGGCTGAAGGAAACGCAGCGCTACTGGGCCTCGGAGCTGATGCCCCTGCAGGTGCTTTTGCCCGACAAAAACCTGAGCCTGATGATGAACCGCTGGCTGCCCTATCAGGTGCGCGCCGCAAGGCTGTACGCCCGGGCCGGATTCTACCAGGCCGGCGGCGCCATCGGCTTCCGGGATCAGTTGCAGGATATGCTGTCCCTTTTATACACCCGCCCGGAGGCAGTGCGGGCGCACATATTGCAGTGCGCCGCACACCAGTTCGAAGAGGGCGATGTGCAGCACTGGTGGCACCCTCCCGCGCTGGGCGTGCGCACCCGCATCACCGACGACCTGCTGTTCCTGCCCTACGTTACCGCCGCCTATGTGGAAAAAACAGGTGACGACGGGATATTGCTGGAGCATGCGCCCTACCTGAAGGGACCGCAGATTCCCGAGGGCCAGGAGGATTGGTATGGCAGCCCCAAGGAAAGCGACTTTACCGAACCGCTGTTCGAGCACTGCCTCAGAGCCATCAGAAGGGTGCGCCTGGGCGGCCATGGCCTGCCCCTTATGGGCGGGGGAGACTGGAACGACGGCATGAACCGCGTGGGCGAACAAAAGGGCGAAAGCGTGTGGCTGGGCTTTTTCCTGTGCGAGGTTCTGAACCGCTTCGCGCCCCTTACAAGAAAAGAGGTGGCCGATGAGC
>JAEWWY010000423.1 GCA_023458835.1 Bacillota bacterium | reverse complement strand
CGCCCCCATCATGGAAAGCCCCCCGTCCCAAAAGTACAGCATGGCGGCAGGCTGGCCGATGGTATCCAGAAAATAGCCAAGGCTCACCAGGCAATAGACAAGCCGTGCAAAAAACAGCCCCATGGGGATGGCCAGCACCCCCGTCAGCAGCACCGTATTGCCGGGCAGGTTTTTCTTTTTGGCAAGCCATCCGGAGAGGCACAGCCAGGCGGCGGCAGCCACGGCCAGAAACAGGCCGTACTTGTACACCGTTAAGCCCAGAAAGGGAAAGGACTGCACATCCTCAAACATATGCCATCTCCTTTGTACAATGCGTCATTTCTGCCACGTGGCAGGATCGATAGCTGAAGCAAAATAGATGATATCGCTGACGGAACGTTCGGAGTTGTCTGTTTTGCGGCTGTAGTACGCGTTGTTGAACATCATGGTGGCAGAGTTGCCCCCATCCAGATTAAAGGCCTGGGTACAGCCAAGCTCCGCCATGAAACCGGCCAATTCCTCTACGGTAACGCCCGGGGAATCGTCCCTGCGGCCGTCCACCACCACCAGCACATATTCCAAAGGCCCTATCTGCCCGATGGCCGCCCTGGGCTCGGACCTGCGGATATTGAAGGGGTACGATTCCGGCAGCGGCTGCAGGACACCGTCCACAACCAGCGCCGGGCCGAAGGTAAAGGCCTGAACGATGGGATTTTCCTGATCCTTTGTAAGGGCCGCAAGCTTTTCCGGATCGCTTTTTACCAGCACATGAAAATCGCCCCTGCTGTCGATGACCAGCATATCCAGGTTCTTGGAAGGCTTTTTCCGGAAAATCTCGCCCTGGCGGGCGATGTATCCGCCTTCCCGGTTGTTATAGTAATCACCGTTGATGGCAACCACCGCATGGTTGGCTTTGGCCATGGCGGAAGTCTTGTTGGTCTTCTTGGTGCCGTAAGGGCCGGCCAGCGCGGTGCGCAACTGTGAGGCGTGGGCGATTTTTACATGGGCCACGTGGAACATGGAATCGCCTACCTCACGGCTTTCCATGCCCACGGCAATGCTCTCATCCCGGTAGCTCTTATCCGCAAAGCCCTCGGGGTTGGGAGCCATGCCCGGCGTAAAATCTACGGGCAAAGCCTCCATCGCTTCCGGGGCCGAACCGCCGCTGGCGCTGATACGAAGCAGGCCGGATTCCGGCGCCTCGCCCTCGGGCTCCTCAGCGGGCATTTCCTCCTTGAAAGCTTCATCTTCCTCCCCAAGATCCAATGACATGTTATCTGTGTACGCCCGGTCAGCAGCCAGCGTTACCGCCCCCGACGGGATCAAAAACACCATTGCCAGGAGCATTGCCGCAAGCAGTGCGGCAAATAGGGTCGTTTGCATGCCCCGCTTTTCATTCATAGCGCATCACTCCTGTTTCCCATCATCCGCATAGGCCGATTCCGGCAGTGCCGAGGCAAAATAGATGATATCCGATACGTTGCGTTCCGCCTTGTCCGATATGCTGTTATAGCACATGCCGTTGAAGGCCATGGTCGCGGAACCGCCGCCGTCCAGGTTGAAAGCCTGCTGGCAGCCCAGCTCACCCATGAATTCCCCCAGCTTCTTGATGGTGATGCCCCTGGAGTATTCTTCCTGGCGGCCGTCCACCACCACCATCACATATTCCAGCGGGCCTATCTGGCCGATGCCGACCCTTGGGGCCCTGTCCTGGGGGGAGAAGCCATAGTTGTTGTAAATCGTCTGCAATTCGCCGTCCTTCACCAGGGCGGGGCCGAAGGTAAAGGCGTTGACGGGGGTGTGCTCTTCCAAAAAGGCCGCCAGCTCCTTTTTGTTGGACTTTTTGAAGATATGGAAATCCCCCGCCTCATCGATCACCAGCAGATCCAGCTTTGTATTGGGCGTCTTGCGGAGCACCTCGCCCTGACGCGCCTCATACCCCCCGCTGCGGTACTGGAAGTAGTCGCCGTTGATGGCAATCACCGCGTTATGCTCCGTTGCGATGGCTGTTGTTTTGGCGGTCTTTTTCGTGCCGTAGGGGCCGGCCAATGCCGTGCGAAGCTGGGATGGATCAGCAATCTTTACCCAGGCGACATGATACATGGAATCGCCGACCTTCCGGCTTTCCATGGTCACTGATAGGGTTTCATCCTCATAGGCCGATCCTGAAATGTATCCCGCCGGATTGGGCGCCGGCCCAGGAGAGGTGTCTATGGGAAGGGAGTAGCCTTCTCCCGCCGCGGCAAGAGACAGGCTTAACAGAAGGAGAAGCAGCAAAACGGGAAATGACACTTTCGCTTTCATCCGATGTTAGCTCCTTGCTTGACATAATGTGAACGCTTGCGGAAAACCCAGCGCTGTTGAACGCGGTAGTTGACAAAGAACAACAGCGTATCCGTCAATATCTTGGCGAGCTTGTCCGAAACACCCAGATACTCATGGGCGGATGACACGGCGCCCCAGGAGATGGCCCATACGCCTATGCAAAGGATGGCATAGCGCAAAAGGGCATCCGTGTGCTTTTGCCGGGCGCTGCGGGTGTGGAACACAAAGTTCTTGTTGACCAGAAAGTTGAAGGCCGAGGATACCAACCGGGCCGCGCCCGTGGCGATGGCGATGCGCCATTCATTTGGAAGCGGGCCCGCGCGCAAAGCATCCATCAACAGAAAGCTGATGCCAAGATCGATGGCCGTTGCCAAAAAAGAGGAGGACATGAACCGGAAAAAATTCTTGAAAATGACACGGTAGATGCGCAGGCTGTCCTTGAACGGATGAAAATGCGTGCCCTTGTTTTCATTCTCATAGACCGTTTCAATGGGTACGGCCTTCATGGACAGGTTGTCCCTGGCGCAGGCGATGAGCATGTTCATTTCATACTCAAAGCGGTGCCCCTCCACCCGCAGCATTAAGGAAAGGTGCCGGGAAGAAAAGGCCCGCAGCCCCGTTTGCGTATCCTTCAGCCAGCGGCCGTACAGCAGCCAGAAAATGAAGGAGGTGATCCTGTTGCCCGCCCGGCTCTTCCCCGGAACGTGGGCCATGGAAAAATCTCGGGTGCCCAGCAGCAGCCCCTCTTCCCCTTCCGCCAGCAGCCTGGCCAACTCCCATACATCCTTTACGGTATGCTGGCCGTCGGAATCAGCCGTCACAACGCCGGGGCAGCCGGGGCATTCTTCCTGGATATAGGCGAGGCCCGTTTTCAGCGCATCGCCCTTGCCAAGGTTTTTCTCATGATGGAGAACGTGGCACCCCTCAAGCGCGGCGAGCTCCTCAAAGACCGGCTGATAGGATGGCCCGGAGCCGTCATCCACCACCACCACGCGGGCAAAGCCCTTGTCAAGAAGCTGCCGGACATAAGGCACAAGCCTGCCGTCCGGCTCCAGGGAAGGAATCAGCACCGCCATATGAAGCGGCTCCATGACCATATGCGCACCTGCTTTTCATAGGTATTCAGTTATTGATATAGGTATCCAGATAATCGGTGATCAGGGCGCTCCAGTCCTGGCCGGACACTTCTTTGAGCGTTTGCTGAAAGTCCGCGCGGGAGGTCAGGCGGAAGGCCTGGCGCTGATAATACGTGCGCAAAAATTCATCAAAGGTATCCCCAAGGGCCGTTTGAAGCGCCACCATCAGCGCCGCGCCCCGGCGGTACACCACCAGGGAATATTCCGACATGGAGCCAAAATAGTCGATGGGGCTGCCCGGCGTCACGCCCCTTGGCACGGTCACCCGCATGGCTGTTTCAAACCGGGAAAAGGCAAGGCTCTCCCTTGCTTCCCGCCCGTAATACTTTTCGGTATAGTCCAGCAGCGCATATTCCGCCAGCGCCTCGTCCTGCCAGGGCTGATAGAATTGATCGGAGCCCACCACCGCGTACCACCACTGGTGCGCCACCTCATGCACTGTCACATTTTCCAGATTGCCCTCGCTGTCCGCCTCGTACAGCGATTTTTTGATCAGCACAAGGCCGGGGTACTCCATGCCGGCAAAGGGAAAGTCTACCATGGCAATGGCAAGATGACGGTAGGGGTACGCGCCATAGCGCTCATTGAAGCATTGCAGCGCCTGCTGCGCGTATTTGAGCACCTTCCATGCCGCCTGGGTGGTAAGGGCGTAGCTTGTGACGAGCACATCATCCACCGTTTCCTGGGCGGTGGCGAAGCGGTTGCTGATGGACAGCGCAAAGTCCCGCACCGCGGGCGCGTCAAAGGCAAACGTCCACTTCCCGTCCTTTTCCGTTTTTTCACCGTAAGCGCTGCCGGCGCACAAATACCCCTTGGGCACGGTGAGAGTCACGCTGTAATTGGCGCACTCCGAGTAAAACGGGTCTCCCAGCGGGAAATATTCCTCC
Organism: Bacillota bacterium; assembly: GCA_023458835.1. Classification (GTDB taxonomy): domain Bacteria; phylum Bacillota; class Clostridia; order Christensenellales; family Aristaeellaceae; genus JAEWAH01. Next base: position 193 of record JAEWWY010000423.1, on the reverse strand, counting down.
GCCCGCCAGGCCCCGTCTTCCCACACGGAAAGGATGGGAAAAGCATTCCCCAGCGTATAGATCCCCGAGGCATACCCAAAGCGGAAAGCGGTATCCGGGATATTGACCGCATAGTCAAGGGCGATATCGATCCATTGTTCCGGCTGCCAGGGGGAAGCAAGCGCGATGCGCAGCACGGTTTTGGCATCATCGT
>JAEWWY010000422.1 GCA_023458835.1 Bacillota bacterium | reverse complement strand
ATGACACGCTGACGAATGTTTTTGAGCGGCTTGTAAGCACCAACGTTGAGGTTATTGAAGTCGGCTTTTTGGATGAGCGCCGGCCCTATGACATCAACCGGAGCATCCTGCCGGATACGGCTTCCGTAGAAAAGACATTCGGGGGGATAGATAAGGGTAACGCGATGATCGTAGGCATGATCGATTACGGGACATGCGGCATCGATCGTCTGCAGCCCTGCGCAGAAAGCTTTTTGGATGGAATCCGCGTCATTTTCAAAAAGCAGGTAATGCATGAGGCGATTGCTTTTTGCAGGCAGGTCAAAGCCTTGGGATACCAGGTATTTACACAGGCTGTTTCCATCACAAGCTATGAGGATAATGATCTGTTGGAACTGGTTGGCCTGGTGAATGAGCTCAAGCCTTTTGCGGTTTCTATTGTGGACACGTACGGACTTTTGCATCAGGATAACCTGATGCATGTATTCCACATCATGGATAAGCATCTGCATCCGGAGATTGCCATTGGGTATCATGCGCACAATAATTTTCAAATGGGCTACGCCAACTGCATTGAATTTTTGAATACGCCGACCGAGCGTTCGCTTTTGGTGGACGGCACGCTGTATGGCATGGGGAAGAGTGCCGGAAACGCGCCGATTGAACTGCTGGCTATGTACATGAACCGGAATTGCGGCAAGCGCTATGACATCAATCAAATGCTGGAAGCGATTGAAACCGGGCTTATGGAAATATATCAAAAGGTTCCGTGGGGCTATAATCTGTTTTATTACATTTCCGCTTCCAACAGATGCCATCCCAGCTATGTGTCTTACCTGCTGAACAAACGTACGCTTTCCATCAAGTCGGTGAATGATATTTTGCGCATGATCGATGATGAAAAGAAACTGCTGTATGATCAAAAGCACATTGAGGAACTGTATTTGAAGTATCAGAAAACCGAATGTGATGATACAGCGGCACTGGAAAGGCTGAAGGAAGAGCTTGGGGGAAAGCAGGTCCTGCTGGCAGGCCCTGGGAAAAGCATCATGGAAAAGACAGAGGATATACGGGAATACATCCGGGAGAAAAATCCCATCGTGATCCCGATTAATTATCTTCCATCCTCCCTTCAAGTCGATTACTTGTTTTTGAGCAATTCCAAGCGGTACTTGCAGATAAGCACCATGCTCAATGAGCCGAAAAACAAAGGCATCAGGATTATTTCGACATCCAATGTAACCAATACGACGGGAAGATTCAGCTATGAGCTAAATTATAGCTCACTGATTGACGAAAGCACGGATGTCCCTGATAATTCTCTTGTGATGCTGCTGAAGGTCTGCAAGAAAATCGGCGTGACTGATGTTGCACTGGCGGGCTTTGACGGGTATTCCGAGGCGGAGATGAATTACTTTAACACCAATATGGAATATTCCTTTTCAAAGCCAAAGGCCAGGTATTTTAACCGGTATGCCCATGATTTCCTCCAGACCATCAAAGACGATATGCAGGTCACTTTTGTTACGAAATCCCGGTATCAGGAGCAGCAATTTTAAAGGGCTTTCTATGATTATATAGCGGGAAAGTGTGAAGAGGATGAAAATGAAGGTCGCTCATTATATTGCGGATTTCCTTGTGGCAAACGGCATTACGGATTGCTTTACGGTCACTGGCGGCGGGGCCATGCATCTGAATGACGCGTTTGGACATAAGGAAGGCCTCCGCTGCATGTATAATCACCATGAACAGGCCTGCGCCGTTGCCGCGGAAGCATATACCCGCTATAGCGGAAAGCTGGCGCTGGTATGTGTGACCAGCGGCCCGGGAGGGACAAATACCATCACGGGTGTGATTGGCGGCTGGCTGGATTCCATCCCGATGCTCATCATTTCCGGACAGGTAAAAAGGGAGACAACCATCTGGGCGGCGGATGTGCCGTTAAGGCAGCTTGGCGATCAGGAATATAATATTGTCGACGTGGCAAAGCACATGACGAAGTATGCCCATATGGTGACCGAACCCAGGGAAATCGCCTACCATTTGGAGAAGGCGGTATATTTTGCGACCCATGGGCGGAAGGGACCTGTTTGGCTGGATATCCCGCTGGACGTACAGGGGGCGCCTATCGAGACAGATGAATTGAAGCGCTTTGATCCATCTGAGTTTGCGGAGGATATAGGCGGCATTGATGAATTCACGGCGCAGGAGGTATTGACGCGCATTCAGGCAGCCAAGCGGCCCGTGATCCTGGCCGGAACGGCCATCCGGCTGGCAGATGCGTATCCGGAGTTTATTTCGCTTGTTGAAAAGCTGCAGATCCCTGTGGTGACCGCGTGGAACGCGCACGATGTGCTTTGGAATGATTCCCCCTATTTTTGTGGAAAGCCAGGCACAGTGGGCACTCGCGGCGGAAACTTTGTGGTGCAAAATTGCGATGTGCTGCTGGTGATTGGCTCCCGGCTCAACATCCGGATGATCAGCTACAACAAGTTTGACTTTGCGAAGAACGCGTACAAAATCGTTGTCGATATTGACGCAAGCGAACTGCGCAAGCCAACGGTGAAGGTGGATATGCCCATTCACGCCGATCTGAAGGATGTGCTGGCGCAATTGCTGAAGGGCAACTTCCGGGCGGGGAACGAGGGGCACCGCGAATGGCTGAAGTGGTGCAGGGAAATAGATGCCAGGTATCCCGCAACCTTGCCGGCATACTATCAAAAGCCGTCGCCCCTGAATCCTTACGCCTTTATGACGGAGCTTTTTCATGCGCTGTCTGCGCAGGACAGGATCATCTGTGGGAATGGCAGCGCATGCGTCATCACCTTCCAGGCAGCCCAGATCAAACGGGGTATGCGCTTGTTTACAAACTCCGGGTGCGCCAGCATGGGCTATGGATTCCCCGCCGCCATTGGCGTCAGCGTTGCCGCAAACAACGAGCGGGTGATCTGCATTGACGGAGACGGCAGCTTCCAGATGAATATTCAAGAGATGCAGACGGTTATCCATTATAAAAGGAATCTTAAAATCTTCTTACTGAACAATGATGGGTATCATTCCATCCGCCAAACCCAGCGGAACCTGTTCAAACCGCCGCTGGTTGGGGTGAACCGCGACAGCGGTGTCAGCTTTCCGGATATGGAGAAGCTGGCTTGCGCTTACGGCATGAAATATGTCCGAATCGACAGCCTGGAAGGCATTGCAGATCGTCTCCATCTGGTGCTTGATAACAATGAGCCTGTCCTGTGCGAGGTTGTGGTAGATGAAAACCAAAGCTTTGAGCCCAAGCTTTCTTCCAAGGTTCTGCCGGATGGGCGGATCGTTTCCCCTTCTATTGACGACATGTTCCCGTTCCTGAGCAAGGAAGAATATGACGCCAACAAATTGGTGTAATGGGGGGATGGAGGAACAGCGTGAAGAGGCTTGCGATTTTTGATTTTGACGGCACCCTGGTGGATTCCATGACCGATGTGGCACTGTGCTTTAACGAGGCTTTGGCACAGTGCGGTTTTGCGGCGCATCCGGTCGAAAATTACACCCGCTTTGTCGGCGGCAATCTGGAACAGGTGATTTCAAAATTATTGTCCGATAAGGATCGTACGCAGGAGAATATCCTGCGGATCAAGGACATATACCGTGAGCTGTATATGCATTCTTCAAAACCCAATACGAAACCATATCCGGGGATCTGCTCCTTGCTGGAGGAGCTTGGCAAAGAGCAGGTGCTGCTGGCTGTAAGTACCAATAAAAGCCAGGCCTTGACGGACAAGCTTATGCAGGCGCTGTTTTCGGAATATACGTTTTTTGACGTGATGGGATACAGGGAAGGCGTGCCCGCAAAGCCCGATCCTTATGGTGTGAATGCCCTTTTATCGGCAACGCATGTCTTACCTGGGGAAGCCGTGTATATCGGAGACGGCGAAAGCGATATCGCGACCGCCTGGGCGGCCGGGGTGCCGATGCTGTTTGTCACATGGGGGCAGGGGGAGGCTGTGGATCGTTACGATCCGCGCATTTCCAAGGTTGTGCATGTGCCGCAGGAAATACTGACGTATATGC
>JAEWWY010000421.1 GCA_023458835.1 Bacillota bacterium | reverse complement strand
CGGCAATGGCGAAGGGGTCCCACCTGTTCCCATTCCGAACACAGAAGTTAAGCCCTTCAGCGCCGATGGTACTTGGCTGGACACGGCCCGGAAGAGTAGGTCGCCGCCGGATTCCATAAAGAGCATCTAAGAGATTGGATGCTCTTTTTTTGCGGTTGGGTGGGATAGGGATAGTATGGTTTTCTGTTCCGCATATGTTACACGGGGCCCATAGGCATGCTGCCGAAGGATTCCATCAAGAGCATCTAGCAATAGATGCCCTTTTTTTGTATAATGAATCAAAGAGATCAATGGAAGGTTATCCGAAAATAGAATGATTGGAGCGGCTTTATGGAATTGCACCGGATTGGAAGCAGGAGCATCGTGTTTGCTTATCCCGTGGCAGGATGGGATTTGAACATCCATCTAATTTTGGGAGGGAAATTCAACTACCTCATTGATACGGGCCTGGGCTCTTTGAGTGTGGCCCCGGTAATGGAATACCTTGGGAATAACCAGAAGCCGGTAATTGTTATCAACACGCACCACCATTGGGACCATGTGTGGGGGAATCAGGCCTTTGCGGAATGCACAATTGTTTCCCATAGGCTGTGCAGAGAAAGAATGGAGGCCAAATGGGATGAAATGATGAGCAGAAATCAGCGTTTTGTCGCAGGCGAAGCGGCCATGTGCCTCCCGAACCTGGTCTTTGAGGATGCCCTGTATTTCCCGGACGATAAAATAAGGCTGTTTTATACGCCGGGGCATACGGTGGACAGCATCAGCATTCTGGATGAAGAGGAAGGCATACTGAATGCTGGCGACAACGTGGGGGATACGATGGAGGAAATCGTACCTTCCCTTGAAACCAGGAAAGGCATATACGCCAATACACTTTCCAAGTATAAGGAAATGGATGTTCGAGCCTGTATTTCAGGGCATAACAAAATACTTGGCAGCAATGTGTTTGACACGATTTTGAAGCTTATTGATTGACGCATGACTTCACCGGCTTCATGCATCCATGTGTCAATTCTGCAATTTTCATCCTTGCAATTGGGGTCGCCTTGATGAACTGCCCAGTCCGGGGGAAGGGGTGGCGCGGGTTCTATACGTGCATCTGTTCATTCAGATGCTCTTTTTTGTCTGACGGGAAGACATGGGCATATTGACGGGAAAAGTGACAAAATGCACATGTGGGAACCAGATAGACAATAAAACAGCAAACAAAGATAGGTAAATGTAACAAAATGAACGTAGAAAATTATCCCTATCGCACGATATAATAAACGCAAAGCAAGGCCGGTTTTATGCGTGTTCATGAAGGGAAGAGAAAAATGCAAAAAATGAATCTATTGAAGGCAGTGAGACGGGATCGTCTGTTGTACATGATACTTATTCCCGGAATCCTTTTCTTTCTGATCTTCAAATACTGGCCTATGTATGGAATCACCATTGCTTTCAAGGACTACAAGCTGGGGCGTGAGATTTGGGAAGCACCGTGGGCCGGCATGAAGTATTTCCGCCAGTTTTTTGGCATGGCGGATTCCTGGCGTATTCTTAGCAATACGTTCATCATCAGCTTTGGCAAACTGCTGGTAGGTTTTCCGGCGCCGATTCTTTTTGCCATACTGCTCAATGAAGTAAGAAGCAGAACCGCAAAACGCTTCGTGCAGACGGTTGTTTATTTGCCTCACTTTATTTCCTGGGTTGTGGTGGGCAATATTGTCTTGATGATGCTTGCACCCAAGACAGGACTGTTTTCCACACTGATTGCGGCGCTGACAGGCCGTGAGGTCAATGTGCTGCTGGATCCTGATGCATTCCGCTGGGTACTGATCCTATCCGATACGTGGAAGGAACTGGGATGGAGCTCCATCATCTATCTGGCGGCCCTGAGCAGCGTGGATGTGAGCCTGTATGAGGCGGCCTCCATAGACGGTGCGTCCAGGGCGCGGATGATGTGGCATATTACCCTGCCGGCGATCCGTTCTACGATCATTGTAATGCTGATATTGCGGGTAGGAAAAATTATGGATGCCGGGTTTGAGCAGATTTTGATTATGAGCAATGCGCTTGTGAATGAGAAATGTGAGATTATCGACACCTACGTATATAAAGTTGGACTTTTGCAGGCACGGTACAGTTTCTCCACCGCCGTTAATCTCTTCAAATCCGTCCGCGGGCTTGCGATGGTGCTGGGCGTCAATGGAATCGCAAAAAAATGGGAGGAAAATATGCTATGATCCAGGCTTCGGCAAGGGCCCGGAACGGGAAACGGGAATGGACCATCTTTCCCTTTGTGAACGCCATTGTCATGATGCTGCTCGTATTCATAACCCTCTATCCCTTCTATTATGTGATGATCGGATCCATTTCAGGCGATAATGTGGCGGCGCAGGATATTTATTTTCTGTATCCCAAGGGACCAAGCTTGGGCGCTTATGCCATGGTTTTCTCAACGCCAAGCATTTTGCGTGCATATGGCAATACGCTTTTTATCACGGTAATAGGTACGTTTCTTTCCCTCCTTTTGACGATGTTTACCGCCTACCCGCTCTCCAAGGCGCGCTTTCGCGGACGCCGCCTGTTCACCTTGATTTTCTATTTTACAATGCTCTTCAGTGGCGGCCTTGTACCCACATATTTGGTCATCCGCGATCTGAACATGATTGACAAGCTTTGGGCGCTGATATTGCCAAAGCTAATCTCCGTATATAACATGCTGCTGCTCATCAATTTTTTCAAGTCCATACCCGAGGGCCTGGAGGAATCTGCCACCATTGACGGCGCTAATGACCTGACGATCCTGATGCGGATTGTGCTGCCGCTGTCCCTGCCCATTTTTGCAACGCTTACGCTCTTCTACGCGGTAGGATATTGGAACTCATGGTTCGACGCAGTCATGTACATCAACCGTTCCAAGAACTTTCCCCTTCAATTGGTGCTGCGGGAAATCATACAGTCGGTGGACCTGTCCTATGTGGCGGGCGGGGGAGCGGACTACTCCATGTCGGATACAACGATTCAGTCTGTCCGCTTGGCTACCCTCGTGGTGGCGATTCTTCCCATCATGTCGGTGTATCCATTTTTGCAAAAATACTTCGTCAAGGGTGTTCTGATCGGTGCAATCAAGGGATGATCCCAGGGACAAGGCAGCCGCGTGCATGGGATCGGATGATGAATGCTGTAGCCCAACAATATATGGGAAAGGAGGCTGCAAAGTGCGCGCGTGCCTTTTGATAGTATGAATAAAACGACAATCGAGGTCAGAAATTGCAAGATTTGTGAAGGAGGACATTATGAGGAAACTTTGCTGCTTCTTTTTGGCGGTACTGATGATGCTCAGCATACCGGGGCTGACGTTTGCCCAAGTGAAGCTGGAGGATGATGAGAGCCAGCACTACTCTTTCACCGTCATGCAGGGGAAACAGTTTGACGTTCCGGAAGACAACGAAACGCTTTCCTTTCTGGAAGGGATGTTCAACGCCGACTTTGAGTTTATGCTGGTATCCCGTGGAGCGAACGATTACCAGAATAAGCTGAATCTGCTGATCGCCTCGGATGACCTGCCTGACCTGGTGCAGGTGAACGATTACTCCATCCTGACAACGATGGTGGAGATGGGATTATTGCTGCCTTTGGACGAACTGGTGGAGAAGTATGGCCAGGAAATGAAGGCCATCCGTCCACAGGAATGCTGGGATCCATTCATCTTTGACGGCAAGCTCTACTCCCTGCCCAACCAATACCGCACGGATGGCATCATTCCGGTCATTCGCGAAGATTGGCTGAAAAAGCTGGGTCTGCCCATCCCCACAACCATTGAGGAGTACGAAGAGGCAATCCGTGCCTTTACGGAAAGGGATCCCGATGGCAACGGCAAGAAGGATACTTACGGTATCAGCGGCCCAAACGCGCCGATTACCTCCACGTTCCTCCCCGCGTATCTGTATTGCGGGGTGCTTCCGGATCAGTGGATACTGAAGGATGGCCAGTTGACGTTTGGGTCCATCCAGCCGGAAATGCTGGAAGCCCTCAAGCTGATAAACAAGTGGTTCCGCGCAGGCTACATCGACCCGCAGTTCCCGCTGTACAACCGTGAAAAGTTTGAGGAAGTGCTGGGTCAGGGCAAATTCGGAAGCTATGGCAGCACAGAGGTGCAGCGTTTGGATCCGGCCTTTGATATCGGCCTTGCCGCGCTTGCCAAAAGCGAGCCCGGTTCCCACTTCATTGCATACGAGCCCATCGTCAGCAAGGACGGCGTCAAGCGGCTATGGACGAATGACTTCCGCTCCATTGGCTACACGATGGCCATCAGCGCAAAGTGCGAAAACCCCGTGCGGCTGATAAAGCTGCTCAACTATGCCGCGTCCGAAGAGGGCTATCTGCGCATCCGCTATGGCGTGAAGGATGTTAACTACACGGTGGATACAAACGGCACGTTCCATTTCACCCCGGAATGGGAGGACATCAACAAGCGTACCCAGGCCGGGCTGAGCATTCAGTATTCCAACATGTTCCGCCGGGAGTGGTTTGACCGCTGCGCCAGCCAGGAAGTATGGGACGGTGTCCGCATGTTCGAACAATTCGGCGAGCCGATTTCGCCCATTTTTGTGACAACTGAGGCGGATATCGAGTATAATGCTATTCTGGCAACTTTGCGCGATGAGGCGTTCACCAAAATGATATGCGCTGCGGATGAAACCGCGCTGGACAAGATGTTTGAGGATTTCTGCTCGACATGGCTTGCCGGCGGCGGTGAGGAAATCATCCGCCAGAAAAACGAAGCGTATCAAGGCTCGTTGTAAGGGATTGGGCGGCGGGCACGCTACCGCCGCCCCCTCTCCAATTGTTGGATGAGGAGAGATGAAGATGAGGGCCAGATCCAGACACAGCCTGTTTTTTCGGTATTTATGCATGTTCTTGCTTGTGCTGATTATCCCGGCGGGCATTATGGGATCAAGCATATGGGGACGCATGCACGCGGCACTGTGGAAGGAAATAGAGTCCTCCATGCAATCTGCATCCTGCCAGGTTGTATCCATGCTGGATCAGTATATGGTAGGCATGGATGCCTTGGCAACGCTGCTGGCGACAAATCCGGACGTGCGCACCATGACGGCTATGATCGGCAGCGATTTTGCGTCGATTGAAAAAACAACGGGCGTACGTAAAATGAACGATTACAAGACGCCCCACGCGTTTATAAACCGCATCATGGTGGCAAACAACGGGTACATACTCTCCAGCGAAGGATTGCTTTTATCCCAGGAGGAAACGGGAATCTCGCAGATTTTGCGGGATATCGGCAATAACAGGTTTGCTTACCGCCCGGATGTGATGCGCGATAATCTGTACTATATCAGAAAGCTTTTTGTGCTGCGGGAAAACGGTCAGTACCTTCTTTGTGAAATCCCCCGCTCCATCTTTGTCAAGCTCATGAGCGCCCTGCCCCATGCCGGTGATGTTCAGGCGCTTATCCTGGAAGGAGAAGGGAACGTCATTTTCAGCAACAGGGAAGAGAACATGCTTCTTTCCCTCATGAAGGATGCGCAGGACAATCAATGGCGGCGTCTGTCTTATGAAGGCAAGGGATACCTCCTTTATGCGATCCGGATGGAGCGAATGAATTTACGGGCGCTGTTTCTCCTGCCGGAGCATGTGATGAGCGCCCCCCTCAATCAAACCTTTCAAATTTTGGGGGCCTATCTGCTGATTTCAGTGCTGCTTGGGCTTGGCCTGTCCCTATGGTTTGCCTATCGCAACTATAAGCCGCTGAAGATGGTACTGCGGGGGATAGAGTCTGAGGCGGCCGGCAGCGCCCAGCGGGGCGGCGGGCTGAAGATCATTTCCGACGTGTATGACCGCATGCTGCAGGACAACGTGCGTTTGCGGGAGCGGGTGCAGCGCGAGCAGGTGTATACCGCGCGTCACTTTATGCTGAATGTCTTGCGCGGCCGCTACCCCAAGGGGACCGATCTGGTACAGATGGCCCAGCAGTTTAACCTTTCTTTCTCCGGACAGTGCTTCCGTGTTGTCATGGTGCTTATGCAGGGCACCCACCCGGGCAACTGGAACGGTGAGGCCGATGAAGAGCTTCAGGAGATTATTGGCCGCGCCTTCATGCGAAACTGCCAGCTTTCCATGCTGTTGATTGAGCCGGGCTGCATCGCGGTTGTGCTCAATTATATGCCTTCCCAGGTATCGGAGACGGCCATCGTACAGGCATCCGACAGCGCGATTGGCATTATCCGTGAGCGGTTTGCGGCAGGAGTAACCATAGGGATAAGCGAGGAGCAAAGCGAACTTGGCGATTTGCACCATGCCTATGCCCAAGCCCAAAGCGCCTGCGAATACAGACTGATCCGGGGCAACAACAGCGTCATCCTTTCCAGGGAAATCGAAGGGTTAATGGACGATGTGAGCCTGCGCTACATACAGGCGTTCCGGAATCAGTCGGATATTCAGCGCCATATGGAAAGCGGCAATTACAATGCCATCGAACGAAACATCAACCAGCTCTTTGAAGACATTGGGAAGAGTAATCTGAGCGTGAGCCTTGTGCGGTGCCTGTACTATGAAATTGTCAATATGGTGATGCGCACCGTGTCCTTCAGCTTCATTAAAGGGATTGATGTAGGGCGGCTCCTGAGCATGGATACCATGGATGAGCTTCGTGCCGGCGTGCTGGAAGTTTACAGGCAGGCATGCGTGGAGCGGCAGGTCGGGAAGGACAGGAAGGGCCCCGTGGAGAATGCGATTGAATATATTCAGAAGCATTATGTGCAGCCACACTTGTCCCTGGACAGCGTTGCCGCAAGCCTGGATATTTCGCGCAGCTATTTAAGCCGGATATTCTCCGAGCGCATGAACATGCCCTTAAGCGAATATATAAACCGCCTGCGTATTGATGCGGCATGCACGCTTATGGATGCAAGCAATTTATCCATTGCCCAGATTGCCCAGCACGCGGGTTACCAGGATCTGCACACATTTTTGCGCAACTTTAAGAAGTACACGGGAATGACACCCACCAAATATCGGGAAAGAAAAACGGATGCATCATACAATCACATTAAGGGGGACGAAACATGATTATTGGTGAAATCGCTGCCAGTCTGTATCCATGGGACCTTCATGATGAGCCTATCGACCAGATTGTGGATAAGCTCATTGAGAACAGCAGGGTAAACAGCATATACCTTGTGGGTGTGATGCACTATGAAAAAAGGCCGCTGACGAGCCTGTACTACACGCAGAATCCGTCCCGCAAGTGGTATGCCCCGGAAGACAGCCGTGTATATTACCATGTTGACCCGGCGGCTTTTGATGGGACGAAGCTTAAGCCCCAAAGCTCCCAGCGGGAATTTCTCAAGGATGTGGATTGGCTGGAGGAATTGATCAAATGCGCCCGCAGGCGCGGACTCAAGGCGGGGATCGAAATCTCCCATACCTTCTATGATACGAAGAAGGCGATGGAGGAATGTCCCGATGTACTGCAAAGGAACATTCATGACCGGCCTATTGAACAGCATTTCTGCTGCAACAACGCCGATGTCAGGGAGTATATGCGTGTCTTGTTTTCTCAGACTGTGAAAGAGCATGATGTAGACTTTATTCAGACATGCATGATGCTTTTCCACCACGGAGAAGCGGTAAAAACGCCATGGTTCCTGCCCAATGAGGCCGATCCGAAGATTGCGGCGCTGCTGGGCGTGGTAACAGGCGGATGCTTCTGCGCCCATTGCCGGGCCAAGGCGATTTCCATGGGCTATGATTGGGATGGCATGATGGTTCAATTGCGCCAGTTGGAGCGCATTGCCACAGCGACCCCCTACAAGAACAACGACCAGTGCATGGAATTGCAGATGCTGATGGACAGCAACCTGACGGAGGCCGGGCTGTTGATGGAGTATCCAGCGCTGGCGCAGTTCCTTGAATTCCGTATGCGCAGCATCACCTCGCTCTTTGCGGATATTTTTCACGCCATCAAGGCCGTCAAGCCTCAGGTGGATTTCCGGTACAACAATTACCTGCGTTATCCTGAATTGGCCGGCCTGAGCTACAAATCAGTGGCGCCCTATCTCGACTCGGTTAGGGACAGCGATTACACCGAGCAGCGCGCCCTGACAGACAATTTCCAATACAAGCGCAATACGATCAACAAGATTCGCCGGGGTATTGGCTGTGAGAAGCATCTTTTGGCGGCGTTTGCCGTGCGGCCCAACGCCACGCCACAAATCATCCGCGACAGTATCGGTGCCTTGTCACAGGTGGGTGTGGACGGCTTCTCCCTGGGGCATTACGACGGCTCCACACGTCCTTTGCTCCGCGCCGTTCGGGAAGCCATGGAGGAGTATGACATCCAACTGAAGGGAAGCGAATAAAAATGGCACGTGTAAAGCCGGATGTACTTCGAAACTGGATCGGGCATGCGCTGATTGCGCTTGGCATGACGGATGAAAATGCCGCTATTGTTGCGGATACGGTGATGCGCGCCACGCTGCGCGGCGTAGGGCATCATGACGTGTACGATCTTCCCGGCCGCCTAAAGGGCTTGCTGGAAGGTAAGTTCCCGGCCAATCCTACCTATACCCGTCTTGCCGCCTATGGCGCCGTTGAAAGCTGGGATGGGGGAAACGGCCTGGGGGAATTGGTGTGCTCCTTTGCAATGGACAGAGCCATGCAGGCGGCCGGGGCGCACGGCATAGGGCTTTGCGCTGTCAGGAACAGCAACCATTATATGGCTGCCGCGCCTTATGTGGAGCGGGCCAGCGAACAGGGATATATCGCCATGCTGCTGTGCAAGGGTGCGCCTACGATGGGCGCGCCGGGCAGGACGGATAAGGTGATCGGAACACTCCCGATGGGATTTGCTTTTCCGACGGACCTGGAGTACCCCGTGATGCTGGATGCGTGCATGGCCTATGCTTCCTTTGGCCTGCTGAAGGAGAAGATGGACCGCGGCGAGCAGGTGCCCGCACACTGGGGGTATGACAGGGAGGGGCGCCCCACTACCGATCCGGCGGAGATGGCCAAGGGTACGCGCCTGCCTATCGGCGGCCACAAGGGTTTCGGCCTGGCGGTACTGGGCGAGGTATTGACAGCGCTTTTGTCAGAAGGATGCATCGTGGATGAGGCGGATATCATCAACAAGCAAAGCGCGCCGACATCGCATACGGCGATCGCCATCAAAGCGGACGCTTTAATGGATTTGGACCGCTTCAAGGAGCGCAGCGGGGAAATGGTGGAGCGCATGTGCGCCCGTGCGCCGGGCTTGCATGTGCCGGGGAAAGGATCATACGACAAAAAAGCCCGGATGCTGCAGGATGATGCGATTGAACTGCAGGATGGGCTGATATCGGAACTGGACGCGCTATGCGGTGCTATCCGCATAGCCCGGATCGAAAGGAAGGCATGAAGCGATACAGGAGGGCATGTTTTTCACACATGCCCTCTTTTTTGTACACTTTATCCATTGATGTTTTTTTCCAGAGCACGTACAATATAGCAGAATCAGTAAAAAATAAGCGTTTGTGAAGAGGAAATATGCCAGAAGTTTGGGATGTATACGATATATCAAGGCGCAAGGCGGACAGAACGGTTTTCAGGGGCGATACCCTGGGGGCCGGTGAATACCACCTGGTGGTGAACATCTGGATTATGAATGGGAAAAACGAAGTGCTGCTGCAAAAACGTTCCATGGAAAAGGAGACAGGACCGGGGCTCTGGTGCTGTACAGGCGGCGCTGCCATCGCGGGAGAGGACAGCGCCCAGGCATTTGCCCGGGAGATGACGGAGGAACTGGGCGTTCCTCCCGATATGGAGCATGCGCAGATCGCCTTTTCTCATACCAGGCGGAACTACCATAAGGATATCTGGTTTGTGCGCCAGGATATACCGCCTGATGCCTTCCGCCTGCAAAAGGAAGAGGTGGAGGCCGTGCGGTGGGTGACGATGGATGAGCTGGAATGGGAGGCCAACAACGCTGCAACATGGTGGCAGCTATCCTATTTTGATGAGCTGCTGGCTTTTTTGAAAACAAAGGAACAGGCGGGCGGTCATTGATGCAAAAGATTTATGAGGAAAGCTTACTCGTGCGGACCTGTCACTGTGACCTTCATGGCACCTGGCGTCCCAGCGCCATTTTTGAAACCATGCAGGAAGCCAGCGGCATGCATTCCCATCTGCTGGGCTGCGGGCGGGAGAATCTTGTACAACAGGGCTTTGTATGGGTGCTGTCCCGGATGGAAGTGCAAATGAGCAAATATCCAGGTGCCGGGGATAAAGTGATAGTAAAAACTTTTCCCATGAATAACCGGCGCTGGTTTTTTCCGCGCTATTTCGTTTTCAGGAACGGGCAAGGGGATGAGCTGGGGTGTGCGGCCAGCCTGTGGGTGCTGCTGGATTTGGAAACCCGCAAGATGGCGCCGCCGGACAAGGTTGTCCATCTGATCCCGGACAACAGCGACCTTGCCGCGCCCATGGGCCTGCCATCCACCGTGGCGGAATTGGCAGGGGAGGAGAGGCAGTTTATCCGCACGCCCGCTTATACTGATCTGGACGTGAACAACCACGTGAACAACGCCAGGTATGTGGACTGGCTGTGCGATGCGCTGGGCTATGAGGTGCTTGGCAGACAAGCTTTGCGCACCATCTGCATCCATTATGATGCGGAGGTGAGGCCGGAGCAGACGATGGAATTGAGGCTTAAGCATCAGGGCGACGAGTACAGCCTTTCAGGCTTTCATGAGGGCAGGCGCCATTTCAGCATCGGCGGCACATTGGTGGACAGGGGATAAGAGGATCAGGCCTGCTTACCGCCCAGCAGCTTCCTTGCTTCCTGCAGAGCCGCCTTCATGGCGGTGGGAAAGGGCAGGTTGGACAGTTCCGCCAGGGGAACCCAGCGGTAGTCCTTGACGGGCTTATCGTCCTCCGCCGTGAAATGCATCAACCGCATATTCCAGATGCGGTGGGTGAAAATATGGCGCGCGCTTCCTTTATCGCCTGCGTAGATCCCTTTGAGGCCCAGTGCCTTCAGATGCTTTTCCATGGCGCTGGGCGTATCATCGCCTTCCAGCAGCACAAAGACCCATAATCCGCCTAGCAGCTTTTCCCGGCGCATATGCACAAGAATGTTTTCCTTGCATACGATAAGGCCCACCCCCATGGCGATCTGCTTAGGGGCGCGGGCCTGCATTTTTACAGGCAAAAGGTCTGCATCTCCGGCCTTGAAGGCATCGCAGCAAGCGTTCAAGGGGCATTTGTCGCAGGCGGGGGTGCCGGGAGTGCATACGGTGGCCCCCAGGTCCATCATGGCCTGATTGAAGTCTCCGGGCCGGCCGGGCGGCACCAGGGCGGAGGCTTGCTCATATAGTTGCCGTGTTATGCTGGGGATGGCGATATCCTCCCGGATACCCTTTACACGGCTTACCACCCGCATCACATTCCCGTCCACGGCAGGGGTCTGCACTGAAAAGGCGATACTTAAAATGGCCCCGGCGGTATAGGGGCCGATGCCGGGAAGGGTGCGCAATTCCTCCATCGTCGCGGGAAGCCGGCCGCCGTGATCTGCCACAATCCGCTTTGCCGCCTTTTGCAGGTTTCGGGCACGGCTGTAGTACCCCAGGCCCTCCCAGGCCTTCAGCAGCTCCTGCTCCGGCGCTTCGGCCAGCGCCTCTACCGTGGGGAAGCGGGCTAGGAAGCGGGGAAAATAGGAGAGCACCGTTTCCACCCTTGTCTGCTGGAGCATGATTTCCGAAACCCATACGGCATAAGGGTCTTGTATATCCCGCCAGGGGAGCGTGCGCTTATGTTTGTCGTACCAGCTCAATAGAAGCCGAGGAATGGAATCTGCACAGGCGATGATACATCTTCCTTTCAGGCGCCTGAGCATATATAAGGCGCTTCAATCATTGTACCACAAAACCCCCTGTTTCCAATGAAATTCCTTTAGTGGTCATAATTTGAAGGAAATGATTGATAATGAAAGAAAACATAAGAAAATTTGCATGAGCAATAGAATTAAGGGAAAAATCGGGTTAATCGGCAGAAATTCAAAATAGGAATCACTTGCTATCCCTTCGTAAATGCCGTAAACTATGCACGTGCGGTTTAGCACTCATCTAATTCGAGTGCTAACAATATGAAGAATCGAAGCAGTGAGGAGGATCACAATGAACGTTAAACCTTTAGGTGACAGGGTTGTCATCAAAAACATTGAGGTGGGCGAGACCATCAAGGGCGGCATTCTTCTTCCCGGTACGGCCAAGGAAAAGCCCCAGATGGCGGAAGTGCTGGCCGTAGGCCCCGGCGGTCTGGTGGATGGCAAGGAAGTCAAAATGCAGGTGGAAGTGGGCCAAAAGGTTATTTATAGCAAATATGCCGGCACCGAAGTAAAGGTTGATGACAAGGAGCTCATCATCGTACGCCAGAGCGACATCCTGGCCATTGTGGAATAATCCCGTTTAGCGGAATAAGAGGAGGATAAACGTATGGCAAAGCAAATCAAATATGGCGAGGATGCACGCCGCGCCTTGGAAAAGGGCCTGAATGCCCTGGCGGATACCGTTAAAATCACCCTTGGCCCCAAGGGCCGCAATGTGGTGTTGGACAAGAAGTTCGGCTCCCCCCTCATCACCAATGACGGCGTGACCATCGCCAAGGAAATTGAGCTGGAAGATCCCTTCGAAAACATGGGTGCCCAACTGGTGAAGGAAGTTGCCACCAAGACCAACGATGTGGCCGGCGACGGCACCACCACCGCTACCCTGCTGGCTCAGGCCATCGTGCGGGAAGGCCTCAAAAACGTGGCCGCAGGCGCCAATCCCATGATTTTGAAGAAGGGTATCGAATCCGCTGTGGAAGCCGCTGTGGAGGGCCTGAAAGAAATCAGCCAGCCCATCTCCAACAAGCAGGCCATTTCCCAGGTTGCCTCCATTTCCGCCGGTGACGAGGAAATCGGCCGCCTGATCAGCACCGCCATGGAAACTGTTGGCAAAGACGGCGTCATCACCGTGGAAGAAAGCAAGACCATGAAGACGGAAATGACCACCGTGGAAGGCATGCAGTTTGACCGCGGCTATGCCTCCGCTTACATGGTTACCGATACCGATAAGATGGAAGCTGTGCTGGATGATCCGCTGATCCTGATCACCGACAAGAAGATCTCCAACAGCCAGGAGATCCTGCCCATCCTGCAGCAGGTATCTCAAACAGGCAAGAAGCTGCTCATTATCGCCGAGGATGTGGAAGGCGAAGCCCTGGCCATGCTGATCCTCAACAAGCTGCGCGGCATTTTGACCACTGTGGCCGTGAAGGCTCCCGGCTTTGGCGACCGCCGCAAGGAAATGCTGCGGGATATCGCCATCCTGACCGGTGGTCAGGTGATCACTGAGGAACTGGGCCTTGATCTGAAGGAAGCCACCATGGATATGCTGGGCCGTGCCGGCACCGTGAAGGTGGAGAAAGAGAACACCACCATCGTGGACGGCGCTGGCGAGAAGGCGGAGATCAACGCCCGCATTGCCAGCATCAAGGCGCAGATTGCCGATACCACCAGCGATTACGACCGGGAAAAGCTGCAGGAGCGCCTGGCCAAGCTGGCCGGCGGCGTAGCCGTGATCAAGGTTGGCGCCGCGACCGAAATTGAAATGAAAGAGCGCAAGCTGCGCATTGAAGACGCTCTGGCCGCCACCCGTGCTGCGGTGGAAGAGGGCATTGTGCCCGGCGGCGGCGTGGCCCTGCTGAACGTGCTGGGCAAGGCACAGGCGCTTTTGAGCCAGTTCGCCGGCGATGCCAAGACCGGCGTGCAGATCATCCTGCGTGCGCTGGAGGAGCCCATTCGCCAGATCGCCACCAACGCCGGCATCGAAGGCAGCGTCATCGTGGAGAACGTCAAGAATGCCCACAAGACCGGCTATGGCTATGATGCCCTGAAGGGCGAATATGTGGACATGGTGGAGCGCGGCATCATCGATCCCACCAAGGTGGCCCGTTCTGCCCTGCAGAATGCCGCCAGCGTGGCTGCCATGCTGCTGACCACCGAATCCCTGGTGACCGACATCCCCGCTCCCGAACCCGCTCCCGCGGCTCCCGGCGGCGGAATGGGTGGCATGTACTAAGGGCTGCGCCCTTTCGAGGGGATGACGCAAAAGCGTCATCCCCTCGATTTTTGCACGGTTATCTTGTATCCCTGCGCGTTTCAACTGCGCAGGTCTTTTTTGTTTTCTATTAAATGAGAAATCTCCATGCAATTTCTAATTATGATCTAATTTGTATTTGGGCGGAAGCGGTGGTATGATGATGGTGACTTGCAAAGGAGGTCGAACGTATGGAGAAGAATGCAAGCTTTCCCAAGGAGAGCATTTCCGAATTGTACTGCCGCCTGACCTGGGCGCAATTGGAGCTGTTGGCCGATGACGTGCAGGAGATACAGGTATTGGCTGCAGGGGACGACCAGTCGGTGAATGACCTGCGCATTGAGGAGCGGGACGGGCGCCTGGTGGTGGAACAGCCGCCGTTCGCGTTTTCCCTGAACTTCATCACCCACAAGTGGACGCAGGTATGCATCCGCATCCCCAGGGACTGGCGCGGCGCCATTGATGCCCACACCGTCAGCGGTATGCTCAACAGCCGCGGGATCAAGGGAACGGAGGTCACCCTGGACAGCGTTTCCGGCGGTCTGCGGGCCATGGCCGTATCGGCGGAGGGAATCTCCCTGCGCACTGTCAGCGGCGACATAAAGGGCGGCGATTTAAGGGGAGGACGGATGTCGCTGCGCACCGTCAGCGGCGATACGCGCCTGCAGAGCATCGCATTTGAGCAGGTGCGTGTAAACGGCGTCAGTGGCGATATGTGGCTGGAATTCCGCGCGCCCTTTGCCCGGGTGGAAGCCAACACCGTATCCGGCGACCTGGAGCTGCATGTGCCCATGGACAGCCTGGATGCTTCCCTGAAGGCGGTCAGCGGGCGCATCCACACCTCCGGTATCTTGCTCAAGGAGGGCGGAAGCTCTGTTCGCTGCGGTGCGGTTTCCGGCGACCTGACCATCATCTCCACGCTGGAAAAGCCGCAAAAAGCATAAAACAGTTGGCAGCCTGCCGGAAATCCTGTATAATGAGTAGCAATGAAATCATGGACAGGGTTGGAGGAATACGGCATGGCAAGGAACAATTTCGGCGGATTCGGCGGCGGCCCCAACATGCAGCAATTGATGAGGCAGGCGCAGAAGCTGCAGGAGCAAATGGAAAAGGCCCAGGCGGAACTTGACAACCGTGAATATGAAGCTGCCTCCGGCGGCGGTATGGTAAAGGTGAAGGTCAGCGGCAAAAGGGAGCTTTTGTCCATTGAATTGAATCCCCAGGTGGTAGACCCGGAGGATGTGGAAATGCTGCAGGACCTGATTCTGGCCGCGGTGAACGAAGCGCTGCGCAAGGGTGAAGAAACCCGGGAAGCGGAAATGAGCAGGCTGAACCCCGGCATGGGTGGCATGTTTTAAGTATGGCACAGCAATTGGAGCCCATTGCCCGCATGGTGAGCCAGCTTGCAAGGCTGCCGGGCATCGGGCAGAAAACGGCGCAGCGGCTGGCATACCATATCATCAGCCTGCCCCAGGAGGATGTGCATGAGCTGGCTGCCGCCATCTGGCAGGGGCGCAAGGCCATCCGCTATTGCAGCGTGTGCGGGAACTACACTACGGAGGACCCCTGCGCCCTGTGTCAGGATGAGAGGCGGCGCAACGGCCAGTTGTGCGTGGTGAGGGACCCGCGGGATGTGGCTGCCATGGAGCGGATTCGCGATTATAAGGGCAGCTACCATGTGCTCCATGGCACGCTGTCGCCCATGGATGGCATCGGCCCGGAGGATATCCGCATCAAGGAGCTGCTTGCCCGGGTGGGCAAGGAGGATATCCGGGAGGTCATATTGGCTACAAACCCCGATATTGAGGGGGAGGCCACCGCCACCTACATCGCAAGGCTTCTAAAGCCCATGGGCCTTAGAGTAACGCGGATCGCCCACGGTGTGCCGGTGGGCAGCGACCTGGAGTATGCCGACGAGGTGACTTTGGCCAAAGCCATGGAAGGCCGCAGAGAGATATAATATTCGGGGCAGCGGCAATGCTGCCCCGGTTTCGTAAAGAAGAATACCAAGGAGAGCGTGCGCATATGGACTGGATGGTTTATCTTCTGGCAGGAGTGGCCCTGATGATGGCGGCGGCGCTGGTGCTTTTGATGGTGCTGCTCAAGCGCACGGAGAACCGTCAAAGAGAGCTTTCAGACCGGACGGCGCAATGGGAACAAAGCTTTGACCAGGCGCTGTATGATTTGAGCCAGGACAGCGCTGCCCAGCGTGCGGAGATGACCGTCCATTTGAAGGGCGCGAACGACAGCATGGTGAACACGTTAAGCCAGATATCCGGCAATCAGGCCATGCAGCTCGAAGCCATCCAGAGGCAGATGTACGCTATTTCCCATAACCAGGAGGAGCGGCTTGATAAAATCCGGGATACCCTTTCCGACAGCATGGGCAAGCTTCAAAAGGAGAATATGCAGAAGCTGGAGGAAATGCGCCGGACCGTGGATGAAAAGCTCCACGAGACGCTGGATAAGCGGCTTGGAGAGAGCTTCAACCAGGTGAGCACACGCCTGGAGGAGGTCTACAAGGGCCTGGGGGAAATGCAGGCGCTGGCCAGCGGCGTTGGCGATTTGAAAAAGGTGCTCACCAACGTCAAATCCCGCGGCATCTGGGGCGAAATGCAGTTGGGCAATTTGCTTGCGCAGGTGCTGTCCCCCAACCAGTATGAAGCCAATACGGCTGTCAAGCCAGGCTCCGCCGAGCGGGTGGAATTTGCCCTCAAATTGCCCGGCAGGCAGGAGGAAGCGGATAAGCCCGTCTATTTGCCCATCGACAGCAAATTCCCGCAGGAGGCCTTCCTGCGCCTTCTGGAGGCCCAGGAGCAGGCGGACGCAGGGAAGACCAACGATGCCCGCAAGGAGCTGACACAAGCCCTGAAAGCGGAAGCCAGGCGCATTGCCGACAAATATGTTTCCCCGCCGCACACTACCGACTTTGCCATCATGTTCCTGCCGCTGGAGGGGCTGTATGCCGAGGTCATGCGTGAAATGAGCCTGGTGGAGGAGCTGCAAAGGACGCAGAGGGTGGTAATTGCAGGCCCCTCCACCCTTACCGCGCTGCTGAACAGCCTGCAGATGGGGTTTAGGACACTGGCCATCGAAAAGCGTTCCGCCGAGGTGTGGAAGCTGCTTGGCGCGGTGAAAACGGATTTCGGCAAATTTGCGCTGGTCTTGGAAAATACGCAAAAGCGGCTGCGCCAGGCCACCGAGTCTGTGGATTCCGCCTATGTCCGCACCAGGAGCATCGAGCGCCACCTGCGCAAGGTGGAAGCGCTGGAGGAAGGGCAGGCCAAGGCGCTTTTGCCGGAGGAGGGGCTGGAAGATACCTCTTTAGAGGAAGAATCATAAAAAACGACGTCTCCGTCCGTACAAAGTATGTTTGGGAAAATATGACTGGGCGGTTTTGAAAAAAGGCGCTATACTAATTTTGTTCCCATAAGGAAGGAGGAGCATCATGAACAACAATACCATCGGCGATGATTTGAAAAAGATACTCTTGGCGGGTCTGGGAGCTGTGGCTACCACGGCAGAAAAATCCAAGGAAATGGTGGACAAATTGGCCAAAAAGGGCGAGATCACCTGGGAGCAGGGGAAGGTCCTCAACGAGGAGCTTACCCAGAAAATGAAAAAGACCTATGATGAGAAGATTGCCCCCATTTTTGCGGAAAGTAAAACAAAAGTGGAGAATGTGGTGGATAACCTGCGCACCATGACCCGGGAGCAATTGCAGGCGGTCAAGGAACAGATTGAAGCCATGGAGAAGGCCGATGAAGAAACGCGGGATGGGGAAGACGTCGGCGGCGGAGAAGACGAGTGATACCGTCCAGGGCGCCCATGGTCACCGGCTTCGGGAAATATTGGCGGTGCTCTACCGTCACGAGGTCATCAGGGGTGTCACACCGCAAAAGCTTCGGCTGATCCTGCAGGACCTGGGGCCCACTTTTGTAAAGATCGGGCAAATTCTGTCCATGCGCAGAGACCTGCTCCCGGAAGCATTTCTTGAGGAGCTGGCAAAGCTTAGGGACAGTGTGCGGCCTATGCCTTTTTCCGAGGTGCGCGAAATTCTGGAAAGCGGCTATGAAGCGCCCTTGGAGGATGTATTTGCTTCCTTTGAAGGGGAGCCTATCGGCGCCGCCTCCATTGCCCAGGTGCACAGGGCGGTTCTTGCGGATGGCAGCCAGGTGGTTGTCAAGGTACAGCGTGCCGGCATCGATGAAAAGATGCAAAGCGACATGGCCCTTTTGCGCAAGGCCGCCGGGCTGCTGGCGCTGTCGGGCGTTGCCGGCGGCGCGGTGGATTTTCGTACCGTGCTGGATGAAATGTGGTTTGTAACCCGGCAGGAAATGGATTTTCTTGCGGAAGCCCAAAACGTGGATACATTTGCCGCCTTCCATAGGGAGGTGGCTTTTGTAGCCTGTCCCCGGGTGTATACGGCCTATACCACCAGGCGGACACTGGTAATGGAGTACGTGGAGGGCATCCCCATCAACCAGGCGGATAAGCTGAAGGAAGCCGGGTACGACCTGGAGGAGATTGCGCGAAAGCTGTGCGTAAGCTTTGCCAAGCAGGTGCTGGACGACGGCTTTTTCCACGCGGACCCGCATCCGGGAAACCTGAATGTGCGGGAAGGGAAGATCGTCTTTCTGGATCTTGGCATGGTGGGCCGTTTGACGCCCCGGGAGCAGCAGCTATTGAAGCGCGCCGTCAAGGGCGTCGTACTGCAGGATGTGCAGGAAACAAAAGCGGCGCTTTTATCCCTGGCGGTGCATACCCAGGCGATCGACCATCCAAGGCTGTATGAAGACATTGAGACGGTTATGAGCCGGTATGGCCAGATGGAAATGGGCCAGATGAACCTTGGCAAGATGATGGAGGAGGTACTCTCCATAGCGAACCGCCATGGCCTGCAAATGCCCCAGGGCATGGCGATGCTCAGCCGGGCCATTGTCACCATGCAGGGCGTGGTGAGCGGGCTTAATCCCCAGGTGGATTTCATGTCCGTCATGGCTGCCGGCATGCGGGAAAGATTCCTGGATGATATCGATTGGGAGAAGGAGCTTTTTTACGGGGCACGCTCACTGTACAGGTCCGGGAGAAAGGCGCTGGAGCTGCCGTACCAGCTATCGGAGCTTTTACAGGCGGCGGTAAAGGGGCAGGGGAAAATCAACGTGGAGCTGACGGGCTCCGAAAAGCCCCTGCATATGGTGAACCGCATGGTGAACCGGATCATCCTGTGCCTTTTATGCGGAGCACTTTTGATCGCTTCCGCGCTGTTGTGCCAGGCTCCGGTATTGCCGCTTTGCTTTGGCATACCGTGGATGGCGTTTGGCGGCTTTTTCCTGGCCGCGCTGCTGGGAGCCTATTTGATCTTTTCATCCTGGAGGGGCAGAAAGCTGAAGTAATACTGCTTCCAAACATGATTGCGTCATTGCCGTGTGTCTTTTCGCGCACTACGGCGTCGACTGCCGTTCAGCATAGCGCTGCTACGCCTCGCTTTGTCTCCTTGTATTGCGTAAAAATCCTTCGCGGCCAGCGACGCAATAATGTTTTCCATTAGTATAAGCATAACAAAAAAGATCAGGCAGCCTGATCTTTTTTGTTATGCCTATTTTCTTGTTTCCTCAATCGGCACCCAGATTTCCACGATGGAATCGGCTTCATTGCCATGGAAGCGTTCGTCGTAATATTCCACCACGTAGTGCTTCCCATCCAGCAGCCGCTGGGTATACTTGTCCTGATTTTTGCTCAGCCACTCATCCATGGCCGTATTTTGGCTGTCGTACCCTTCCGCCACATACACGTCAAACGATGCGTACAGCGCTGCCGGGAGCGGGAATACCGCATAGCCTTCATCCGTCTGGGGAGAGGAGATGCTCAACCCCACATGGCACATTTGTTCGCCACCTTCGTAGGTGCGGATTTCATAGCCATCCTGGGAAAGAGCGTTTGCAAGCTTTTTTCGTTCGCTGAGCGCCATGAATTCTTCCCATACGGCGGCAGTTTTGCTGCCGTCGCCGCCTACGCCCGCGATGTACAGTTGGGGCCGGTCAATGATCCTGGGTTCCACCAAAACGCCTCCTTTCAATTTGCGCCGGAAGGCATCCACCAGCTCCCGCGCGGTAAGCTGAACATGGGTACCCGGCGATTTTCTGTATTGGGTGGGGGATACGCCGAACTGATTCTTGAAAGCCCTGCAAAACGCCTGGGCCGTTTCAAAGCCGCAATCCATGCCGATGGACAGGATGGGATCCCGCGTTTGCGCAAGCAGCGTGCAGGCCTTTTGCAGCCGTCTTTCCCGCATATAGGCTGTGATAGGCCGGCCCACCACGGCTGTGAACATGCGGTGAAAATAGTAGGGGGAGAAGTGGAATACCTTGGATATCTGCTCCAGACGCAGCGCTTCGTCCAGATGGCCGTCGATGTATTCCAGCGCCTTTTCGATACGGTCCAGATTCTTCATGGCTTTCCCCCTGCGGCTGTATTCGGTTGGAGTATAACATGACAGGAAGGGTTTGTCTTAACAATTCTTGCCCAATGCGCCTGTTTGACTGATTCTGCAGGCAAAATGCGCGGCGGAAAAGGAAAAGGGCGGCACGCGCGCGTATATTGTAGAAAATACTTGCAGACGAGGTGGAGGGATGGAGATTACCATACGGCCGGCCGGCGAG
>JAEWWY010000420.1 GCA_023458835.1 Bacillota bacterium | reverse complement strand
TCCCCAGGCTCCGCAGGCTGGGCAGCGTGCTATCGGGGCTTCGGCGCAAAGCCATCAAAAGCGTCAGCTCGTGATGGTTGACAATGATGTGCTCCATGCGCAGCGTCAGGCCATCCGCCGCCTTTTCCACATCCACCCCCGCCCCATATCCCTGTTCCATGAGGCGCGCGGTCTGTTCCTCGTAAAAGGTATCCCGTATCCAGCCAGGGAGGTAAACGGCAGCCAGCGCAATGGTTCCCATGAGCAAGAAAGCGCACAGGAGGAGGACCGCCAGCCGGAATCCGGGCAAAGGATGCTTCGGCCTGCCCAGCCGCGCGAAGATATTCCGGGCCACACGCTCCGGAAGCTGTTCTCCAGGCAGCCGGAGCGCATCCCGCAACAGGGTTTCGTCGATCAAGGGCGGATTATTTTTCCTGCGCATATGTTTCACCTCCCAGCATCTGTGCCAAGCGCTGCCTGGCGCGTTTCAAATTGGAAGAAACGGAGCCTTTGGGCATACGGAGCATTTTCCCTACCTCGTCGCAAGTAAAGCCTTGCTGATAATAGAGCAAAACAACCTCCCGCTGCCTTTTGGGAAGCGTATCCACCATATACCAGATATCCCGCGCCGCCTGGCCATGTATCCATGATTGCGCATCCCCTTCCGGCGCGTCCTTTAAAATGATCCGCTTGAACCAGGCGGACCTTTTTTGATCCCGGCACACGTTCAAAGCGATGCGCATTACCCAGGTACGCAGGCTGCTTTCCTCCCGGAACCTATCCAGGCTTCGGTAGGCACGCAGAAACGCATCCTGGCAGGCATCCTGCGCATCATGATGATCCCGAAGCATGCCCAGGCAAAATCGGTAGACTTCATCGCCGTGGGCGGCGATCAAGGCCTCCAAACGCTCCCTGGCGGAGCAGTCCCCCATGCGCCATCATCCCCCTTATTGATAGATAGACGAGGATGCTTCACTCTTTGATTGCAGGTCAAGAATATATTTTTCGTGTCCTTTATGGTGCAATCATCCATGCTTTCCCCTGCGTCAAACAGATACGGCCTTCAAGAATACAGGAGAGCCGAATAAACAATGGGAGCGATACGTATGAAAAAAAGGTTCTGTCTCTTGCTGCTACTGAGCCTGATCACTGCTTTCCTCTTTCCCGCAAACGCGATCCGGGCCGAAAGCATAGACCCCGCATTCATTTACAGCAGGGCGCTCGACGCTTGCCAGGCGGGAGAAAGCCTGTATATCCTGACAGACGACGGCCTTTATGCCCAGCCGCTTATAAGCGGTGAAGTGCGGCAGGTCATACAGTTTTCGGAACAGGAGGACCCCCTTTCCATGCTGCTGGAAGATGGCGAAATCCTATATGGCTTCGCCCCCGGGAAAGGTTCTCTCTTCGTGCTGAAGGATGGCGCCTTCTCCTTGACCGCATCCCTGGACGATGCCTTTCCTGGAGCGGGACCCTGGGCTGACCCCGTGATTGCCGGGGGCTGCCTGTACGCCGTTCCCGATGCTGCCGGTGGCGGGGAAGCAAAACCCGCTCTCATCCGCTGCGATATATCCACCGGTACGGCGGAAAGGCTTTGGGGCAAAAGCTGCCCGGTGCAGGACACCGTAAGCGGAGAAAGCATAGCCGCGGAAATTTCATGGAGAAATCCCTTTATGATGGATGGTCTCATCTATGCCCTGGCTTCCATTAAGGACGGCACAAAGGAGCAGGATGCGCTGATCCGCGGGAATCCGTCCACCGGCAGCGTTGAAATACTTTTTAGAGGGGACATCCAAAGTATATGCCCCTTTGATGAAGGCGGCCTGCTGATGCAAATATACATAAGGGCTGATCATGGGGAGAAAAGCATCATTGCATCTCTTGGCCACGCGCCTGGCTCCAGGCTGCTTACGCTGTATACCGGCAGCCAAGGGATGGGCGGGCTCACCTTCCAGCCGGACACAGGCGACGCCTATTTTTGCGACGGCAACGAAATCAAACGGATCCGGCAGGGTATCGTTACCACCGTGGGCTATAATGATTTTTCCTACATCAGCGAAAAAATCAGGGGGCTGATCCTTCCGGAAAACCATCTGGCTCTTCTTTCCCCCTATGATGATGAGGGCTTGAGGATATACCCGGCTGACCCGCAAAAGCTGCCCCGGCATGTCCTGCGCATTTCTGGTGCGTGGCAGGACGAGCTTTCTCTGGGTTATATGGCCGCCCATCCCGATGTAAAGCTTTTGTTTGAGAATACTCTGAACCCTGGTGTGGAAGAGCTGATCACCTCCATGCTCACCCAGGATGGCCTGACCGACATATATGCGGTAACCTCGGACAGTACGCTGACAACGCTTGCGGATAAAGGGTATACGGCGGACCTTTCCTCCGCCGGCGCCATCCGCGGACTGATGGAAAACGCGTATCCGCAGATCCGTGAATTGCTTCAGCCGGATGGGAAATGCATCGGCATCCCCTTCCGGTTTGAATTCCAGCCCTGGGATGTACACGAGGAACTATGGCAGCACCTGGCGTTGGGGGAATACCCAAGGACATATGCGGACTTTTTCAGGCTTGTCCGGAGATTCGCCCAGGAAGGCCTGGACGGGGAATATATTCTATTTCAGTCAGGCCTTTCGCAAGACCGTACGTTGGAGGGCATCATGCGAAGGGCGCTGAAAACATACATCCTTCAATCTGAAACTGCTTCCGGGCCTTTGACATTCGATATACCGGATTTTGTGCAAACCATGAAAGAGCTGCGTTCCGCTGCGGAGGTGTTCAAGCCCTATGGCGCCGAACCTGCCCTGAACGGTGAAAATGTACTGCTGAGCCTGGGAGGGCATCAGTTGAACAATGATATCCCAGAGCCCAATACCTGGCTTCTGCCTCCCGCCATTTCCCTGGAAGGATGGCCTGTGGTCGGGGTGGTAATGGATGTACTGATCGTGAATCCCAATTCGCCGAATGCGGACGCTGCCCGGGAATACCTGGCCTATCGCGCGGAAAATATGGATCCTGTGCTGCGGATGAACATTTCTGCAAAAGGCAGCAGCCCTATCCCCAATGAAGAATGGGCCGCGATCCAGGAATCCACAAAGGCCGATATCGAAGCCTATGAGCAAAAGCTTGAAAACGTGGAGCCCATCCACCGTAAGGACATAGAGGAATCCATTTCAAATTTAAAAGCCTACCTGGATAACCCTGACAACGCGTGGATCGTACCCCGCCATGAAATGGAAGCCTATCAAAAGCTGGCGGCCCACATGGCATTTGGCGCAAGATCAAAAATCCTTTCCTCCGCCGGCGAGCGGTTTGAAGCTCTTGCGGAAATCATCAGACGTTTTATGGCCGGGAAGCTCCCCTTGGAGCAGGCAACGGAGGCCTTGAACAAGAAGGCCGCCATGTTCTTTTATGAAGCAAGGTAAAAGCGCATGAAGGCGCCCCATCAGGAGAGATTTTCTCCCGTGAAGGGATTGACTGTTTGGTCAAATGAGTATATGATGTATGCGTGTTTGACCATTCGGTCAAAAAGGGGAGGGGCTGCCACATGTCTCGGGAATCTTACAATAAACTGCCAGAGCAGCGCAGGAAACTGATCCTGGACTGCGGCATTGCCGAATTTTCCAGGAAGTCCTATACCGATGCGGGTACGGATACGATCACAAAGGCCAGCGGCATTTCCAAAGGACTGCTGTTCCACTATTTCGGCAGCAAGCGCGAATTCTATCTCTACTGCCTGGAAC
>JAEWWY010000419.1 GCA_023458835.1 Bacillota bacterium | reverse complement strand
GGATACGCTAAGCCACCTAAGCTTCACCGCGCTGCCTGGCCAGACCACCGCCATCCTGGGCGGCACCGGCTCAGGCAAATCCACGCTGGTGCAACTGATCCCCCGGTTCTTCGATGTTACCGGCGGGCGCATCCTGGTGGACGGCCGGGATGTGCGGGAGGTTTCCCAGCATGATTTACGAGGGCGCATCGGCTACGTGCCGCAAAAAGGCGTGCTGTTCTCCGGTACCATCGCCTCCAATATCGCCTTTGGCATGGAAGACGCGCCGCAGGAGGATATTGAAAAAGCTGCGGCCATTGCCCAGGCATCGGATTTTATCGCGGAAAAGACCGATGGATATTCGGATGCCATCGCCCAGGGCGGCAACAATGTATCCGGAGGACAGAAGCAACGCCTGGCCATCGCCAGGGCAATCATGAAAAAGCCAGAAATCTTTATTTTTGACGATAGTTTTTCCGCCCTGGACTATAAAACGGATGTGGCGCTGCGCACCGCGCTCAGGCAGGAAATATCGAACAGCACCGTTATTATCGTGGCACAGCGCATCAGCACCGTGCTTCACGCCGAGCAGATCATCGTACTGGATGAAGGCAAGGTGGCCGGCATTGGCAGCCATGCGGAGCTGATGGAAAATTGCGAGGTCTACCGTCAGATCGCCATGAGCCAGCTTTCAAAGGAGGAATTGGCACATGCAGAATAAAAACCGCCCACGCGGCCCCATGGGCGGCCCTATGGGCCACGGCCCCATGATGGGGGGAGAAAAGCCGAAAAACTTCAAGGGCACCATGAGCAAACTGGTCCGCCACCTGGCCGGCTACCGGCTGGCAACAGGCGTTGTGATCTTCCTGGCCGTTTTAAGCGCCGCGCTCTCCATCATCGGCCCCAAGCAATCAGGCCGTATCGTAGATGAGATTTTCACCGGGCTTGTCAGCGGCTTTCGCGGCGGCCCGGGGATCAACTTTGGCGCCGTATCGGAGCTCCTGCTGAAATTGCTGCTGCTGTATGCATTCAGCTCCGCCTTTGGCATCCTGCAAGGATATGTGATGGCCGGCGTTTCCCAAAAGCTCAGCTACAACTTCCGCAAGCAGCTTTCCCAGAAAATCCACCGCCTGCCCATGAGCCACTTTGACGGCGTAACCCATGGCGAAGTCCTGTCCCGGATCACCAATGATGTCGACACGTTCACGCAAAGCCTGAACCAGAGCTTATCCCAGGTGATATCCTCCATCACCACCGCCATCGGCGTGCTGATCATGATGATTTCCATCTCCTGGCAGATGACGCTGGCCTCCCTTCTGATCGTGCCGCTCTCCGCCGTGCTCATGCAGTTTGTTGTAAAGAAATCGCAAAAGCACTTTATCCGCCAGCAAAAATACCTGGGCCATGTCAACGGCCAGGTGGAGGAAATCTATGCCGGCCAGTTGATTGTCAAGGCATTCAATGGCGAACAGCAGGCGATGAACGCCTTTGAGGAAAACAACAAGGAGCTGTACGAATCCGCCTGGAAATCGCAGTTCCTGTCGGGGCTGATGATGCCCATCATGACCTTCATCGGCAACCTGGGGTATGTGATGGTAGCCATTCTGGGCGGCTCCCTGGCCATCCGCGGCATCATCTCCGTAGGCGATATCCAGTCCTTTATCCAATATGTGCGCATGTTCAACCAGCCCCTGTCCCAGATTGCCCAGGTGACCACCATGCTGCAGTCCACTGCCGCGGCGGCGGAACGGGTGTTCGAATTCCTGGAACTTCCCGAAGAGGAACAAACCGTTTTAAATCCCACGCCCATTGCAAATGTATCGGGCCAGGTGACCTTCGATCATGTGCAGTTCGGCTATGTGCCGGGGAAGACCATCATCCGCGACTTCAGCGCCAATATTACACCCGGGCAGAAAGTAGCCATCGTCGGCCCCACCGGCGCAGGCAAGACCACCATGGTCAAGCTGCTGATGCGCTTTTACGATGTGTCCGGCGGGCGGATCCTCATTGATGGCCACGATCTGCGCAGCTTTGACAGGCAGGAGGTGCGCAGCCTCTTTGGCATGGTGCTGCAGGATACCTGGCTCTTTAACGGCAGCATCCTGGACAATATCCGTTACGGAAAGCTGGACGCCACTCCGGAGGAGGTGGAGGCTGCCGCCAGGGCCGCCCACGCGCACCACTTCATCCAGACGCTGCCCGGCGGCTATGACATGATCATCAATGAGGAAGCCAATAACATCTCCCAGGGCCAAAAGCAGCTTCTGACCATTGCCAGGGCCATATTGGCCGATCCACAGATCCTGATCCTGGACGAGGCCACCAGTTCCGTCGATACGCGAACGGAGCTGCGCATCCAGAAGGCCATGGATAACCTGATGCACGGCCGCACCAGCTTTGTCATCGCCCACCGTCTGTCCACCATCCGGGATGCAGATCTCATTTTGGTCATGCAGGACGGCGATATCGTGGAACAGGGCAAGCATGAGGAATTGCTTAGGAGAAACGGGTTCTACGCGCAGCTTTACAACGCGCAGTTCCAGCACGCGATGTCAGCCTGACAAAACGATTAAGGATGAATATGCACAAAGCCGCTCCGCATGGCTGAACGGAGCGGCTTTTTGTATTCTAAACAAAATCAGCACAAAGTACATGAGCGAAACAAGCGCGGCGCATACTACAGCCTGCGGTCATATATCGGCATTTTGCACGCCATGGAAAGCAGGTGTCCATCTGAATGGAAAAAACAAGAGCCACCTTGATCCCCTATGCCCTGGAAACCGTTCCCCGGGCGGGTGACCGGGAGATACGCATGCGGCCCATGTCCAGCACCATCCATGCCCGGCCCAGGAAAACAGTGTCAAAGGAGAAAGAGCATGTTTGACAAACAAAAGCCCATTCCCCTGCGCCAGAAAAAAAAGCAGGATGAATACCGCGACCTTATCTCCCGCATTTCACCCAAATCCCAGCTTGGCCAGGGTATGCTCAAAGCCTTTCTGGTGGGAGGGCTGATTTGCGTGCTGGGGCAGGTGTTTATTGATATCGGCAAGGCATTTTTGAAAATGCCCGCCAATGCCGCCAGTACCTTTGCCAGCATCGTGCTGGTATTCCTAACGGCACTGTTTACAGGCATCGGCCTGTTCGACAAGCTGGCCATGTTCGGCGGGGCGGGAACGCTGGTACCCATCACGGG
>JAEWWY010000418.1 GCA_023458835.1 Bacillota bacterium | reverse complement strand
ATCCGGCGCGGCGCAAGCTAATATCAATCCCTAAACAGCGAGGGATCATACACCGGCGCATAATGGGCGGCAAGCCTGACGGCTTCCACCATGCTGACCTCGCTGACCTGGTTCGTTCCCGCAATATCAAACGCCGTGCCATGGTCCACCGAGGTGCGCAAAAAGGGCAGGCCGATGGTGAGCGATATGGTCCTTTCAAAATCCACCATCTTGGTGGCGATGTGCCCCTGGTCATGGTACAGGGAAATCACGGCGTCGAATTTGCCCTTGAGGGCCAGATAAAACACGGAATCCGCACCGATGGGCCCGGCCACGTCGATGCCGTCCCGCTGCGCGTCTATGACGGCGGGGGCGATGGCATCGACCTCTTCCATACCGAACAGGCCATGCTCCCCGCTGTGGGGGTTCAGCCCCGCCACGGCAATGCGCGGGTTTTGAATGCCCAAGCTGCGCATGGCGCTCAGGCAGCGGTGGATGCAGCGGTATACTTTCTCCCTGGTCACCGCGCGGATGGCGTCCTTCAGCGACAGGTGGCGGGTCAGGAAAAACACCTTCAGGCTCTGCACCTGGAACATGGTCATCGGGTCGCGGACATCAAGCAGCCCGCCCAGTATCTCCGTATGGCCGATGTAGGGGATATTCGCGGCCTTCAGCGCTTCCTTGTTGATGGTGGTGGTGGCCAGCGCGTCGCCCTGCCCCGCTTTCACCATCTGCACCGATTTTTGGATAAATTCAAAGGCTGCCTGCCCCGCCTGCCTTTGGACACGGCCAAAGGGCGTTTTTTTCGCGTCGATGTTGCGCATGTCCACCAGGTCGATCACGCCCTTGTCAAAGGCGGCTTCCCCCTTTTGGCCGATGCAATGGATGGCGAGGCTTGATTTGGTCACCTTCACGGCGCGTTCCATACAGCTTTTTTCGCCCACGGCAATAATGTTGCACAGGTCATACAGCTCCTTATGTCCAAGCGCTTTGACAACGATTTCCGGCCCCACGCCGGCCACGTCGCCAATCGGGATCAGTACAGTCGGTTTACTCATCCTTTTTTCCTCCATAAAGCCCATTATTGAAACCCGGCCATGGCCAGCATGACCGCGATGGCATCCCTGGCGCCGATCATGCCGCCCTTTGTCAATATCCGGAGCCCGCCGTGCTTCCCGCCGATCAATTTGCCGTACACCGCCAAAGGAAGGACCTCATCGGTAAGATCGATGCCCTGGGCGCAGGCCCCCTCCATAAAATCCCTGGCCACATCCCCGCCGCTTAAATAACAAAGGGTGATGTTCCATTCCCGGCGGCAAAGCACCCGTTCCGCCAGCTTTTGCAGCCCCTTGGACACAAGGGGCACCTTTGGCGCATCCTTCAATTCCGCGGCGTAGGCGGTGGTCAGGCACAGGACGCGGTGCTTGTCCGCCCCCGCTTCCAGGGCGGCCATGGCCGCGTCGCACTCCGCCTCAAAATCATCAAGCAGCCGGTGCGCATCCACCCGGTACATCAGCGGGTCCATGGCCTCCAAAAGATAATCAAGCTGTTCCCGCGTTTGAACCATGCGGCTGCCCACCACCAGCAGCGCCCGTTCCATCCGGGCAGGCGCCGTGAGGGCGGAGAATTTTGCCCTGGCCGCATGGAGCGTGAAGCATCCCGGGTCCACGCATATAAACGGGATGCCCGACAGGACGCAGGCCTCGGCGATTGTTTTTACATCCCCATCCGTCAGCGCGTCAAAAACAAGCACCTGCTCGGAAGCAAGCCGTATCTCCTCCGCCAGGGGCCGGGCGCCCCGGTACACCGCCTTGAGCGGGAACAGCCGCGCGCTGCGGCTTGATTGCCTTGCGATGATATCCAGGACGCACGATTCCCGCACCGGCCACCGGGGGTCGTTGGCCGCATCCGTCCGCTCCAGCGCCACGCCGCCCACCAGCACATAGCCGCCTACGCAAGTGCGTCCGGCACGGGGAAACGCGGATACCACCACCGCCTTGTGGGGCGTTTCCAGCCCGTCCAGCACGGCGTCGATCTCCGCGCCCACGTTTCCCCGGAGCGTCGTATCGATCCGCTTGCTTAAAAGCGCCGCGCCCTCCCCGGCGAATTGCTCCGTGAGGCCCCGCACGCAGGCGTAGGCCTCCTCCCGGCCCATAGCGCGGCTGTCCGCGTTGATGGACAGCGCCTCCCGCCCTGAAAGCAGCGACGGGTGCACCTTCATCGTGGGGGAGGATACCGCATGAAAGCCGTGCTTGCTAAGCAGCGCGCCCGTATCGTTGGCGCCGGTCAGGTCATCGGCGATCACCAGAACCTTCAAGCCCATGACGTGTCTCCTTCGGGCTGCCTGCGCATGTTCAGGATCAGGTTGTCATGCCCCGGCACGATGACGTCCGCGATCCGCTTCAGCTCCCTGATGGTTTGCGCGGCCCGGGCGCTATCCTGCTCAAAGGCGGAGGTCTCAAACGCAAAATGATCCCGCGTCATCACGCCGTCGCCCGCCACCACGCACTTTGCGCTGCCATCCTCAAAGGCCACGCCGGTAAGGCCCTTCGTATGGCCGGGCAGCGGCAATGCCGCCACACCCGGCAGAAATTCCCCCGAGACCGCAAGCACCCGGCTGCCGTCGATATACGGGGATTCCAGCAGCTTTTGCCTGACAGGCTCCGCCGCCAGCCAGAGGGCATCCGGAAAGTAATTCAGACCCAACTGGTGGTCAAAGTGCTCGTGGGTCACAAAGCAGTGCGTCACATCCTTGGGGGAGAGCCCCGTGCGCCGGTTGATGTCAAAGTAATAATCCTCCGGGCTCAGGCGCAGCGTGGGATCGATCACCAGCACATATTCCGATCCATCCGCCTGCCGCCCCCTTACCATGGTGGAAGTGCAGGTGGACGGGTCGCCCCTGGGCGGCGATTCCGGGC
>JAEWWY010000417.1 GCA_023458835.1 Bacillota bacterium | reverse complement strand
TCGATGAAGGCGTTGCGGCTGTCTACCGCCGCCCCGGGATGCTGGCCGTTGAACAGGCAGTTCCAGAAGCCGCCCCCCACGCCGGCCGCCTCCCACAGCCAGATCTTCGTCTCCAGGGAAGGCGCCTTCACATAGCGCCATTTGGTGCCGTTGTTGCCGTAGAGCAAAACCGCCTGCTTATCAGGCTCAATGGCCTTGAGAAAGCGGATGGAGGAGGCCGCGTACGTCAAAGTATCATACTTGCGGGACGGGCTGGCGCAGCCGTCCAGGAACGCCGGGCTCACCAGGAAGTCAAAGTGCTCCTTGGCGTTGTACAGGTCTATGCCCGTCATCAGCGCGTTGGAGGAATGGAACATGCCGAAAATCTCCGAGCAAAACGCCTTGTCCTCGCCGAAGCTCTTCACGGCGGCGCGCAAAAGCGCGATATGCCGGTCCGCGCATCCGGCCTTCCAGGCGCGGTACTCGTCAAACAGCGGCGCCGCGTAATCGTCCCCCACGGGGATTTCCTTGCCGGTGTCCCCGCGGTACAGATCACGGCAGGTCTTGCAGTAACAGGGGCCGATGCCAAAGCCCACGGCGTTTTCCCATATGCCGTCCACATCGTAGCGCGACATCAGCTCCCGGATGAAGGCCACGGCGTGCTCATTGGGATAGATGCCGTTGTAGCAGGGACGGTGGATGCGCGCCCAGCCAATGTGGGGGCCTCCGTCCGGGTTTTGGGCGAACCAATCGGGCTTTTGCTCGTACCTTACGCTTTCCACGCCCCTGAAATCCACCCGCACCATGACCCGGATATCCTGCTTGTGGGCCTCACGCAAAAGATCGCCCAGCATGTCCTGCCCGTTTTGAAAGCTGTTGGGCCGGTTAAGAGGGGTCCTGTTGTCAAAAAAATCGATGACGCCGCCCGCGTTGACAATGATGCAGTTGGCGTCGATCTCCTTGAGGTACCCGACCACGCTCTTCGCGTCGTATCCGATGATGTCGATCTCCCGCAGCACGGTTTGTACCATGCGGAGCTGCCTTGTAAACCAATGCCTGTTTTCCATCCTGTTGCTCCTTCCGTCATACGGGAATGATATTGATGTTCTTTTCGTGCAGCGTCTTCCATTCGGCCTTGCTGAACTCCCTGTCGGTGATAACGCCCGCGTACTGGTTCAGGGAGGAGATAAAGATCATGGCGGAGTTGTAGAACTTGCTGGAATCCACCGCCACGTACGTCTTGCCGGACAGCTCCGCCGCCAGGCGCTTCAGGTGCGCCTTATCCGCGTTGGGTGAAAAGGTGTCAAAGTTGTAATCGATGCACGAGGCGCCCAGGAATGCCTTGGAGAAGCGGAACTGGCGCAAAAATTGGTCGCTGGCATGGCCGCTGACGCTGTTGGTGATATTGTTCAGGACGCCGCCCACCACCGTCACCGATGTTCCGCACTTGGCCAGGAGCGTGGCGGTATTCAGATCGCAGGTGACCACCGCCACATTCTTGCGCTCCTTGCCGATGAGCTTGGCCAGCTCCGCAATGGTGGTGCCGCTGTCCAAATAGACGGCGTCGCCCTCCTCAATCAGCTCCAGCGCCTTTTTCGCGATGCGGGCCTTGGTGTCCAGGTTCCTTTGCAGCTTTTCATCATACTCGATCTCCGGCACGATCAATTGCGGCAGCCGCGCCCCGCCATAGCAGCGCTCCAACTGCCCCTGGTTGCACAGGTGGTTCAAGTCGCGGCGGACGGTCATCAGGCTCACATTGAGCTGCTGGGCCACATCCTCCACGGATACAAACTTCTTTTCCTTGGCGCTGTTCATGATGTATTGCAAGCGCTCGTACTGCATGATGCTTCTCCTTATGCTGATATGGGCATACTTTGGGGGAAGCCCCCTGCCTGCCGCCTGCAGGCCTGTTGTTCGCTCTGTTTGATTTGGTTGCATTATAAGCACATATATGGGCGGTGTCAATATATTTATGTTTGTTTTTGATAAATTATCGTTTGATTGTGATTTATTTGTTCGATTATGTTCGATTCAAAAGACCACTTTCCATGCGAAAAACGCAGAAGGATGGATGCTCTAAAAAAACGAGCCGGGAATCGCCGGCCCGTCATGGGCGCCGCCTTCCCCCTCCCCTGCTTCCGGGAAAAAATTTTTTGCTTTCCGCATCAAAACAAAAAACAAGCCGCTCTATAGAACGGCAGGATGCAAAACCGATGGTCAATCCATGTTTGTCAATACACCGCCCGCAGGGTATCGAGCGTGTTCAAAAAGGCATCCTTGTCCATCTTCCCATGGATGCTGACAATGGATTCCTGGGTGATTGCCACCGCATACCACCCGCCGGATACCGCTTCAAATACGCTGAACTCCCCTGCCGGCGCCGCATGCAGGAAGGCATCCTCCGGAAAGCTCAATTGCTGTGAATCGCCCTTGGGCTCAATGGCGAACTGAAGGAGAAATGCTCCATCCGCGTCATAGCGGTAACGCAGCGATACGAAACCGCCGCCCGCGATGAAAGCCTCCACGCTTCCGGGCTTCCCGCCGCCGGGAATCTGTGTTGGTTCGTACACGGTCAAGCCGTAGGCCGCACCTATTTCCTCCACGGTCTTGTTTTCGCCGCGCTCAACGGGCGTTTCCTCCACCCGGCTTTGAAAATCGGACGGCGGGGGCATGTCCATCGCATCATCCAGCTTCAGGACATTGCCGACCCAGGCCCTGGCGCGGCTGACATAGCCGCTTGCGGCACGCACAAGTACGGGATCCAGCACTGAAAACACGCATACCCCTATCAAAAGGCAGGCTGTTGCCAATGCCCCCCTCCGGGCCTGGCGCAGCCTGGCCTTTCTTTTTTCCTTCCGGTCCGCCTGGGCCCGGCCGTTTGGCGGAAACCCGCAAGCTTGCGGAACCTGTTCCTTCATACCGGGAAAAGGCATGATATTCCCCTCCAAGCGCGCAAATGAAAGGCCGCGGGCCTTACGCCGGATACCGCGGCAGGGAGAAGCGCCGCCCGCGCCATCCCCGTCAATGTACCTCGCGCAGACCGTCCAGTATCATCAAAAAAGCGTCCTTGCCCATCGTTCCCCTGATTAAAACATTGCTGCCGCCGATGATGGCTGCCGCGTACCATCCCGCGTCGCTCCCCCATACGTAAAATGTTCCCACAGGCGCCGCGTACTCGGTGGTTTCCGCAAAAATGCCCATTCCTCCCGCGTCGGCCAGCTCTTCTACCGTGATACGCAGCGTATCGCTCCGGTTCTGATAGCCGTACTCTATTTTTGCAAGATGGTCGTCCGCCCCGGATGCCTTGATTTCCCCAAGGGTCATTTGGGCGGGAAGCTGCGCCGGCCTGAGCAACGTCAGGCCGTATTGCTCCTGAAACGCCTTCAGCGCCGCAATGTCTTCCTCACCACTCGGCAATTCGCCGGATATATCCTTCTTTTTCTCCGGCGGTTCCACCGCGGCGTCCACCTTCAGGACATTACCGACAAAAAGCTGGGCGCGGCGCAAAAAGCTGTTGGCATTGCTCACGGGCACGGGCGCCAGCACCGAATACACGCTGATCCCTAGCAAAAGGCAGGCTGCCGCAAGCGCGGCCCGCCAGGCAAGAAGCAGGCCGGCCTTTTTGCGCTCCCTCCTA
>JAEWWY010000416.1 GCA_023458835.1 Bacillota bacterium | reverse complement strand
AAAGCCTCGCGTCCACATCGCTTTCGCCCATGCCGAAGATGCGGATGTAACGGCTTTCAAAGCACATGCGGTTATGGCCTTGCAGCCATGGCGCGATATGCAGGTCGAACATGGGTTCCAGCTCAATAGGCGGCCCTGGCAGGTGAAAGATCACCTTGCCCTCCCCGGCAGGCACCATGGCCCCCGGGGCTGTGCCGTTGGGATTGAACAGGACGGTGGCATCGGGGGTGAACATGGCCTGGGTAAGGTTGTTTTCCGCCATGGGGCGGCACATCAGCTTAAAGCGCGTCCGCACCATTTCTTCCGCCTCGGGCCGTAGCACCAGGGGCTTGTCCAGCACCTTGGCGGCGGTCCGCTTGGTGATATCGTCCACCGTGGGGCCAAGGCCGCCGGAGGTGATGATCACGTCTGCACGGGCAAGGCCAACGCGGTAGGCGTTTTGCAGCCGCAGGTCGTTATCGCCCACGGTGGTCTGATGGTAGCAGCTCACGCCCAGCTCACTCAGGCGCCGGCTCAAAAATTGGGCGTTGGTGTTCACAATTTGGCCCATCAGCAGTTCGGTGCCCACACAAAGGATTTCGGCAATCATTTTTGCGCCTCCCCGGCCGACAGCACAGACCGGTTTTTGATGAAGTAATCAGCCCCGGACCAAAGGGTAAGGGCCACCATCACATAGGCCAGAATTTCTCTCACGGGGAAAGCGCCAAAAGGCCAGTTGTTTATGATCGCCAGGGAGATGGCGGCCATCTGGGATACGGTCTTGATCTTGCCCAGCTTGCCCGCTGCGATCACGCGGCCCGTTAAGGAGGCCACCATGCGCAGCCCGTCCACCGCAAGCTCCCTGGCCAGCACGATGACCACCATCCAGGCAGCCATTTTCCCTTGGGCGCTGAGCAGAATCAAAACGCTCAGCACCAGCAGCTTGTCCGCCACCGGATCCAGAAACTTGCCAAAATCGGTCACCAGGTTCCGGGAGCGGGCGATGTGCCCGTCCAAAAAATCGGTGAAGGAGGCAATGAGGAAGACGATGAGGGCTAGCGCGTCAAAAAGCGGCGTGCCGGGGTATAGCAGCCCCAGGCAGACGGGGATCAGCACAACGCGTAAAAGAGACAGGCGATTGGGCAGGTTCATGCTTTTTCTCCCATCAGGTCATAGGTCTTGGCCTTGGTGATCAAGACATCGCAAAAGGTTCCCGAATGAAGGGGCACGGGGGAGGTGAACAGAATCTCCCCGTCGATCTCCGGGGCCTCCCATTCCGAGCGGCCGGCATACAAGCCGTTGCCCCGGTCCTGGGTGATGAGCACCTTCGTGGCGGTACCCACCCGAAGCTGATTGCGGCTGTGGGAGATGGAAGCCTGCAACTTCATCAGCTTGTCCAGCCGCTCTTCCCTGACTTCCGGGGGTACCTGATTTTCCATGCCCACCGCCAAAGTTCCCTCCTCGGGGGAGAAGGCGAATGCGCCCAGGCGGTCAAATGAAAGCTCCTGCAAAAAGTCGCAGAGGCGGCTAAAATCATCCTCTGTTTCGCCGGGGAAGCCTACGATGATGGAGGTGCGCAACGCAAAGCCCCTTTCCCGGGCCGCCGCAAGCAGGGTGCGGATATGCCTGGGGTCGCCCCTCCTGCGCATGCGGCGCAGGATTTGATCATCGATGTGCTGGATGGGCAGATCCAGGTATTTGCATATGTTGGGCGTTCTTGCCATCACGTCCAGCAGAGGGATATCCGCCCCGTCCGGGTAGCAGTACAGCACCCTCAGCCAGTCCACGCCATCGATTTGGGCGGCCTTTTGCATAAGCTCCGGCAGCAGTGAGGATTTTTGCCAGTCGGTGCCGTAGCGGGTGGTATCCTGGGCTACCAGCACATGCTCCCTGACCCCCTGGCGGGCCAGGCTTTCCACCTCGCTGAGTATGCTTTCCATGGGCCGGGAACGGTAACGGCCCCTGATGAGCGGAATGGCGCAAAAGGCGCAGCGGTTGTCGCAGCCGTCGCCGATGCGGATATAAGCGGAATACGCGGGGGTTGTGAGCACCCGCCCGGCCTCCAGAAAGGATTCGGAGGGGGCGCAATAGGCGCCGCG
The DNA here is from genome assembly GCA_023458835.1 of Bacillota bacterium. Taxonomy (GTDB): domain Bacteria; phylum Bacillota; class Clostridia; order Christensenellales; family Aristaeellaceae; genus JAEWAH01. The sequence continues at coordinate 7,933 of JAEWWY010000416.1, read as the reverse complement.
GCCGCCATCAAGGGCGCCCTCAATGGCCGACACCAGCCGCCCGTACTGGTTGACGCCCAGGATCAGGTCGATTTCCGGCATATCGTTCATCAGCTCATTGGAATACCGCTGGGCCAGGCAGCCGGTGACCACCAGCAGCCGGCACGCGCCTGTTTTTTTGTACTGGGCCATTTCCAAAATGGTGTCGATGGATTCCGTTTTGGCCGATTCAATAAAGCCGCAGGTATTGACAATCAATATTTCAGCGCTCTTTGCCTCGGGAATAATTTGATATCCGCTTTGACGGAGGATACCCAGCATCTGCTCCGTATCCACCCTGTTTTTTGTGCATCCAAGGGAAACCACGCCGACGGTTGCGGGCATTGACATAACTCCTTTGGGGGTATATATGGGGGAATATCCTTATTGCATACCGCAGATATTGTATCATATCCCGCATGGAAAGTAAAAGAAAAATGGCCGCTTTCCAATGGCCTTTCCAAAAGGCACACTTTGAAAGCGGCCGGGCATGGGCCCATGAATTCATTCGGACCGCCCCGCCGGTTTCCCGGGGATTTTCGCCTTTGTCCAGCGCGCTTTTTAGGATTTCAATTGCACCGGAAACCGAATTGAATAAGGAAAAATACATGGATTTATAATCAGGCATGCCTGTCACCTCAAACATGTTATGGGACTATTAGTCCCAAATGCCAATGGGACATATTGGCCAATCCTATAATTTCCTTGAGGTGCTTGCGATGCGAATAAAAATCCGCGATTTGCGCGAAGACAATGATTATACACAGCAGGAAATAGCCGAATATCTTGAATGCGACCGCTCCCTGTATTCCAAATACGAGCGGGAGGAGCGGGATGTGCCCCTTCAGATCATGGTAAAGCTGGCGCGATTTTATGGGACCAGCGTCGATTATCTGGTGGGGCTGACAGATGAAAAGCGGCCTTATCCGGGAAATAAGTAACTTGCTTTCATTTCAAGATTCCGGGCTCCGCAGCCATGGTGAAGACTCATAATACACAAATGCATGGATGAGCCTGGAAGCGGCCTGCCGGCTGCCCGTGGATTGCTCCGATTCCTCAAAAGCTACAGGCATCAAAGCAATCATGATTTGCAATGATACTATTGTCCTCCCATCTCGTCCGCTTTTTTCATCAGCTTCCTTAAAGCATCTATCGTCATTTCCCAAGAAACATCAGCGGAATAACTATACTTTTTCTGATATCGACGCCATAGGCCGGCCATGATGGCACTGGCAGAGACCACTTGGATGACCTTCTCCGGGTCGGCCATTTGCCGGACGGAGTTTCGTTTTTCCACCGTCTTTTTCAGAGCGGCATGGAACGTACCTTTGTCGAAGACCTGTGTAGTGGTCAGGATGTGGATATCATAGAAATCCCTCATCCGGGTATTGGTGAGGCCACGCGTAATGATGGTTTCGAATTTCTCTGCCAGTACCGTTTCCAGGTTATAGGCCATAACGCTGATTGTTCTATCCTCGAACATTAGCTTGAAGCTATATTCAATTTCCTTGGGCGTGACAAAATCTCCGGCGGTAATATCCACCTTGAGTGTCTGCCGCGTTTTATCCAGGATGGCTTCAAGGGAGACCCTATAGCCGGGATAGGCTGCCTCTTCACGGATTTCCTCAATATCCCGCAGTGTAAAGACGGCGTTATCGTCGATGGGAACACTCAGGATATCACCCATAATGAGGGCAATCTCAGATTTGGTCAGCATCCGTCCCTTGATGGTGGCGTCCAGGTCCATCGTGGTACGGGCGTCGATGCCAACCATTGCCGCAATCAACATGCCACCCTTGAGGATGAAATTGTTTTTGTACTTCGAGATGGCGATGCGCTCCAAAAGCCGCTCCAGCATGAAATTGCGCAGGATAATTTCGACCTCCACGTTCTTCGCTGTGGAGAGGTTACGGACAAGAGCCTTTAGCTGCGTCGATGTTTTCACAGGAGTACCTCCAAATAGCTTCTGAGCGGTTTTATGATGCGAAAAACCTCCGCCATTTGCATCAGCATGTTTAGGTCTTTGTCATTTCGTTTTGCGTAACGCTTCACGGCATCGGTCACGATAGCTACATCCAATTGATTCCGGCTGCGGATGCAATCACAAATTGTGCGCTCCAGGCCATAGGCAGTGACCCTATGTCCGAACATGGTTTCCATCTGTGTAACGCCCATGTCATGGAGCGCCCGTTTGACCATAAAGACGGTTAACCCATCTTCCCGCAGCCGTGCGGTGTTGTAGCCGGTCGGCACAGTCACCGTATAGCTGATTGGGTCGCGGTCAGTCAGCCCGTGCATGAACAACGCTGTTTCATGGGAGTAGATGATCTTGGCTCTTTGTTGCTGGACGATATACATTTTGTCGAAGAACGTGTCCGGCGAAACGTAAACTCCATGAGCTGCACGCTCCAATTCCCCTGCCTTCACCAGCAGGCGCATGCGCTCGTTGGAAATGCCGATCGCATTTGCCTGGGCGGTAGTGATCGTACCTCCATTCTGTGATAGCATTGAATGCAATTCGTTTGGCAATGGCAAGCTGATCACCTCTCATCTTGATTTATGTGCTTATATTGTAAACTAAACTTGTATAAAAGTCAAAAATGGATTTTACGGTAGCGAAATAATATGTGCATCTGCACGTTGTGGTTCATGTGTGCATGTGATTATCCCATTAGCGGCTATAAAATATACGGATGGAGCAGCGTGGTGAAAACAATACCGCTATAATGTTGCAATGCCTGCGCAAAATCCGATTTTTGCTTGCAGATTTCCCCAAGCTGGGGTACAATAAAACGTACTGCGCGCTTGAGGGTGCGAAAAACGCAGAAGTTTGAAAGGATGGACGCGATGCGCGTATATCATCCGTTAGGTATATATCAGGGCCTGCCGCCGGAGAACGTGTTTTTTGTGATGGACGACATGGATATCCAGCAGGGCACAGGCTATGTGATGCCTTTTTATCAGCCGGATATGTTCCCCCAGCGGCCCATGCACCTGTATATGCAGTTGGAAGCGCCGCCATCCTGTCAATACATGCTGTTCGGTGCGCTCCTGGCCCGTATCAGCCAGCTTCGGGCGCAGAACCCCTACATCCCCACAAGGCTGTATACCCAGTTGTCGGTGGAAGATACAAGGGGCATGGAGTTTTTTCTTGGCAACGGATTTTTGCTGGACGACGCGGAGGACCTGGTGCGCTTTTCCATTCCGGAAGGCGGCGACGCCATCCCCATGGGCTGCACCGTGGCCAACATACCGCTGCGCAATGAGTTTGAGCAGCAGGCCATGCTGAACCGGCTCAATCAAAGCCGCATCGCGCCGCTGGACCTGAATGCCCTGGGCCAATGCATGCAGCGGCCCCACTTTCTGGCGCTGGGCATTTACCGCAATGATGAACCCATGGGCGAGGTGCTTTTGTCCGGAACAGGGGACAGGGTGGCGCTGGCCGCTTTGTATGTCCGTTCCAACTACAGGCGCGCGGGGCTGGGCAAAGCCCTTCTCACCAGGGCGCTGCATATGATGCGGGATGAGGGCGTCATCCAGGCGGAGGCGCTGGTGCTGCGCCGCAGCGCCGCCCAATGCGCCATGGCCCGCAGCTTCGGGGCGCGGTTCATACGTACGACCTGCTTTTATCCCGGCGTCGATATCGGCTGAGGCTTGCGTCTGCAATGAAAAACCAAAGGTTCATGATGAAATGGAGTTGTCCGCATACGCTTGCAGGACGGCTCTTTTTTCATGGATTTGCTTTGCGCCGTAGGATATGCCCGGCAACCTGCCTTTTGGAAGGATGTGGGTGCTCTGCGGCGCCTGGGCCCGGTAGCTTTTGGGTGTCATTCCGCAATGGGCTTGAAAAGCCCTGTAAAAAGTACGCTCGCTTTCAAACCCGCAGCTTTCGATGATGCGGGGGATGGTGACGGCGGGGTCTGAAAGCATGGCGCAGGCCATGGAGATCCTGATAGCATTGATGTAGGTGCGCAGGCTGCATCCAATCCGCTGGGATAAAAGCTTGGAAATGTAATATTTGTTCATGAACAGTTCCTTTGACAAAAGGTCAAGGGAAATCGGCTCTGTGATATGCGTATCGATATATCGCATCAGATTTCTGAGGGTGTCATGGCCTATGGCATGGTCGCTCTTCCCCAGGGGCAGCGTCTCCAGCAGCCTGCCCAATACGATTCCCAAATAAAAATGACGCAAGGGTGCCCCCATGGCCGGCGGGCTTGTCAGGCAATCCAGGCAGCGCAGAACATCGGGATGCACGCTGGACGGCGGGATAAAAGGATCAAGGCAGTCATTCTTCAAAAAGACAGGCGCGTACTCGCTGATGATGGATACGTCAATGATGCCAATATAGTAGCTGTTTTCCGGAAGGGCGGCGTAGCTGTGCACATAGTTGGGCCAGATAAACGCCACTTCGCCGGCGCCAAGCACCTTTTCCTGATCCTCCACAACGATCTTCGTCTGCCCGCTCAGACTGTAGAAGAATTCAAGGTTTTTATGGAAATGCGGGTAGAAGGTCAAGTTTTGTCCATAGTGAACGTCCAGAGCATGCTCGTTGATCTCATAGAAAAAGCCGCTGCTCAATTGTCATATACCCCTTTCCGCATCGCCGTACTTTTTCCCTTATGATACCAGGCAAGCCGGATGTATACAATGGATCATAGGCATTATTCGGCATGGGTGAGGCCAAGTTTTGGCAGTCTCTTTAGCGATTTTGGCTTATTTTTAACCATACATCTATGCTATGATGCATATAGCACGCAGAAGGATGTCAATAGAATCAGACCGCATTACGGGAGGAAAACAAAATGAAGATCGCATATACCGGCTGGACCTGGCTTACCCACCACAAGGACAATTATCAATATGAATTCGAGCAATTTCTGAAAGAAGCATCCCATCTGGGCTACCAGGCCGTGGAGAATTTTGCGTTTATCACCAAGTATTTTGACAACGATGCGGCAGCGGTCAAGGCGCTGCTGGACAAATATGGCCTGGAGATGGCCAACCTGTACCTGCATTACTCCGATGACCCGGAAAAGGATTATGAAAACGCGGTGGCTTATGCCGATTTCATGAAAAAGATAGGCGCGACCTATATGAACCTGCAGGGCGTCATGTGGCGGGAAGCGCCCAATGTCCGGCCTACCGATTCCGAGGCCATCCGCAGGTATGCGGAGCTTTCCAACCGCATCGGCGCGCTGTGCGCCGGGCAGGGGCTTGTAGCCTGCTTCCACCCCCATGCCAATACGGCGGTGTTCAGCCGGGAGCAGATCGACCTTTTCCTTTCGCTGACCGACCCCAAGCTGGTGGGCCTTTGCCTGGACACGGCGCACACCACACTGGCGGGCATGGACCCTGTGGAGGCCGTAAAGCATTTTGTGCAGCGCATCAGCTACATGCATTTAAAAGACGTCGATCCGGATGCAAGCATATCCCCCGAATGGCCCATGGCGCGGTTCCTGCCTTTGGGCATGGGCACGGTGGATTTCAAGGGCGTGGTGAAGGAACTGAAAAGCGGCGGCTTTGACGGCGTGCTCTGCGTGGAATTGGACAATCCCCCTGTCTGCAACTATCACGCGGCCATGGTCTCCAGGGAATACCTGCACAACGTATTGGGATTTTAGGAGGAAGGCAAAATGTCTGTCAAGGTTGCAATGATCGGCGTGGGCGCCATCAGCGGAATTTACCTGAAGAATATCACCGAAACGTTTCATGAGCTGGAGCTGTACGGCGTGTGCGACCTTGTTAGGGAGCGGGCGGAAAAAGCCCAGGCCGAATATCACGTGCCCAAGCTGTATGATTCAATGTATGACGCCTTTGCCGATAAGGACGTGCAGATCGTATTGAACCTTACCCGGCCCCACGAGCACTTTGAAGTGACCAAGGCGGCGCTCCTTAACGGAAAGCATGTATACAGTGAAAAGCCCCTGGGCGCCGACTTTGAAGAGGGGCAGGCGCTGGTAAAGCTGGCCCGGGAAAAGGGCCTCCTCCTGGGCGGCGCGCCGGATACGTTCCTTGGCGCGGGGCTGCAAACCTGCCGCAGGCTCATCGATGACGGCGTCATCGGCGATGTGGTGGGTGCGGCGGCATTCATGATCTGCCGCGGGCATGAGAGCTGGCATCCGGACCCGGAGTTCTACTACAAGCGTGGCGGCGGGCCCATGATGGATATGGGGCCGTACTACGTGACGGCGCTTGTGAACCTCGTAGGCGGCGTGAAGGCCGTGACCGGCGTCACAAAGGCCACCTTCCCCCAAAGGCTTGTGACCAGCGCCCCTAAGCGCGGCCAGATCGTGGATGTGGATGTGCCCACCTTTGTCACCGGCATGATGGAGTTTGACAATGGGGCTGTGGGTACCATCTTCACCACCTTTGATGTGTACTATCCCGGCCAGGCGCGGCTGGAGATCTACGGTACCCGCGGCACGCTGTTCGCACCCGACCCCAACTATTTTGGCGGGCCCGTTTCCCTGTACACGCCGGAGGACAGGACAACCAGGGAAATACCGCTCTTGTACGACTATAAGGAGAACAGCCGGGCCCTGGGCCTTGCGGATATGGCCAATGCGCTCATGAGCGGCCGCCAGGCCAGGGCGGATTACCATCAAACCTTGCATGTGCTGGAGATTCTGACATCCTTTCAAAAGAGCAGCGACAAGCAGGGAAGGGTGGAGCTTGCCACCAGGTTTGAGCGGGGCGTGCCCATGCGCCGGGGCGGCATGCCCGGCGTAGTGGATTGATGAACTCCGGCCGCTTGGGGCAGAAGGGATATGGCCGGCCACAAGCGGGCGGATGAAGCCGGGTTGGATGTAAGCCGTCAGGGCACGGCTGAATCATAAAAGAAATGGAGGGTTCTGGAAATGAAGAAGCTCATGGCACTTGCGCTTGTGTTGGTACTTATGCTTCCATGTGTTCAGGGGTTTGCCCAGGCAAAGGAGCCGGTCACGCTCACGCTGTGGCACATCAGTACCGCCGAGAACCGTATCGCGGTGTTCGATCGCGCCATCGCCCGTTTCAATGAAGAATACCCGAATGTCAAGGTGGAAGTCTCGATTTTTGAGAATGATCCCTACAAGACAAAGCTTAAAACCAGCATGGGCAGCGGCGAAGCGCCGGACATCTTCCACTCCTGGGGCGGCGGCTGGCTGCACGAGTTCGTCAAGGAAGGCCTTGTGTACAACATCAGCGACGCGGTCAACGCCGGCCTTGGCGCGGATATCAGCGCGGGCTTCAAAAACCTGGCCCAATACGACGGCCAGTACTACGGCCTGCCCTATCTGGGCTCCGCCGCGCTGGTGTATTACAACAGCGAACTGTTTGAAAAGTTTGGCCTTACCTATCCCGAGACCTTCGAGGAGCTTATGCAGGTAGCCAAAACCTTCAAGGACAACGGCATCCTGCCCTTCGCGCTTGGCAACGCCAGCGCCTGGCCAGGCGCACTGACGTTCATCTACCTTTCCATGCGCAAGGGCGGAACGGACGTGTTCACCAAGGCCTATAACCGCGAATCCGGCTACACCTTCGAGGATGAAAGCTGGATCTGGGCCGGGCATCAAATCCAGACCATGATCAAGGAGGGCTGGTATCCCCAGGGCGTCAACGGCATCAACTATGACACCGGCGGGTCCCGCATGATGATGTATACGGAAATGGCGGCCATGATCGTGCAGACCACCGGCTTTGTATCCAACGCCGAAGTGGAATCGCCGGAATTCTTCGCCAAGATGAAGGTCGGCAAATATCCCACCGTCGCGGACGGCAAAGGCGGTGTGGACGACATGCTGGGCGGCGGAAACGTGTTCTCGATTTCCGAAAAGTGCGGACATAAGGAAGAGGCGCTGGCGCTTTTGAAGTACCTGCTGTCTGCCGAAACAGGTCAGGATTTCTTGACCAACGCGGCCTCCGTGCCGCCCCA
>JAEWWY010000415.1 GCA_023458835.1 Bacillota bacterium | reverse complement strand
GGCCTTTTCCAGTTGTGCGATCAGTGCCTTTACCTGGGCACGCTTTCCGCCGCCCCCATCGCCCAGCGCGCAATTTTCGGTGAACCGGCAGGCGCAGTTCAAAAACGTCAGATGGTTGTAGTTCCGCCAGGCAACAATGTCTTTTTCTCGTACCATATACATGGGCCGGATCAGTTCCATGCCCGGATAGTTTTGACTGCGGAGCTTTGGCATCATGGTCTTCATCTCGCCGCCGTAGAGCATGCTCAGAAGCACTGTCTCGATCACGTCGTCAAAGTGGTGCCCCAGCGCAATTTTATTCGCGCCAAGCTTTTGCGCGTTTTTATACAGATGGCCCCGGCGCATCCGGGCGCACATATAGCAGGGGTTTTGATCCATGGAGGCCACCGTGTCAAAAATATCTGTTTCAAAGATGCGGATGGGCAAGCCCATCCATTCCGCGTTCTCCTCGATCAGGCGGCGGTTAAGCGAATGATAGCCGGGATCCATCACAAGAAACGACAGCTCAAAGGGCATATTTCCATGGCGTTGAATCTCCTGCAAACACTTGGCCATCAGGAACGAATCCTTGCCGCCGGAGATACAGGCGGCTATATGGTCCCCAGGCTGAATCAGCCGGTATTCGCGCAGCGCCCGGGTAAAGCCCGTCCAGATGGTCTTGCGGAACTTCGTGATGATACTGCGCTCAATCTTTTGACTGTTTTCCATAGGTCACCTCCAAACTGCCGGCGCATTCACACAGCTTAAGCAGGAACTGATCGATTTCATTTTCTGTCGTCAAATGGCTGAGGCTTACGCGCACGGTATTCAGCGCGCGCTTGCGCTCGCCGGTCATTGCCAAAACAGGGTGCGAAGGTGAAGCGGGTGCGCAGCAGGCGGATTTTGATGATACGCATATGCCGCGGCCGGACAAGTGTGTGATCAGGTCGCGGGCGCGGATATGCATGACGCTGAAATTCAGAATGTAGGGCGACGCATTTATCGGGCTGTTGAGAGTGACAAAGCGCAATGCGCCCAATCCTTCTCGCAGCCGGGTATTCAGCCGCCGGACGCTTTCCAGGCGCCCGTCCAGGTGCTTGTATGCTTCCTCCAGCGCAGCCTCCATGGCGACCGTCAATGATAGCGCAGGCGTGCCACTGCGGTGCGGTGTCGCACCGGCGCCGCCGTGCCACAGCGGCACGAGGCGGATGCCGCCCCGTACAATCAGCGCGCCGCTGCCGGTAATGCCATAAAACTTATGCGGGGATAGGGTAAACAGGTCTGCCTTGTCCAAAGGTATCGGAAGCTTGCCCACCGCCTGGGTGGCATCCACATGCAGACGGCAGTTGGGAAAGTCCGCCAACGCTTCGCGCACCTGCTCCAGAGGCTGCACGATCCCCGCCTCGCTGTCTACAGCGCACAGCGAGACCAGCACGGTGTCCGGCCGCAGCAGGCTCGTAAGGTGTGCTATATCCACGCGGCCATCCGATTGCACTTTCATAAAATCCAGCTCGAAGCCCTCACCTTTGAGCGCGGTCATCGGCCCCGTTACCGAGGCGTGCTCCATCGGGCTTGTTATCAGATGGCGCCCCCGGCTCTGATAGGCGTGCGCCGCACCTAAGATGGCCAGATTATTGGCCTCGGTAGCACCGGAGGTCATCACAATTTCGTCCGGCTGTGCGCCGAGCATCCCGGCGATATGTTCCGTGGCTTGATCCAGCCTCCGCCTCGCATCAAGGCCCAGCGCATGCCCGGCGTTGGGGTTCGCGCCATATTCCCGCGCGGCCGACAGGAACGCAGAGAGCACAGTTTCGCAAGCCGGCGTGTCCGCAGCGTAGTCCAGATAAATCATCAAGTTTCTCCCATGCAAATATCGGCCCAAAGGCGGCCGCACTCGATTGTAGTACAACAGACGGGAGAAGTCAATAAACTGAAGCGTTATAAGGCGTAATGGAAATGAAGACCAAATTTACCGCGTTCCAAGGATGATGGCCCTGATATTTGCGTTGATTTCTTCGGGACTCATTTTATCGGAAACCAACGGTAAAATGGCCTCGCGGCTTTCACGTGCATGCGGTAACGTTTTGGCGAGCGTGATTGCCTTCTCCTGTTGATTGGCTTTAAGATAAGCAAAGCACAATGCCGCGCGGGATGTTCCGCGTATCTTTTCGTTTGTACTGGTTGCCATAACCCGCTCCAATAGCCGTATAGCTCGGCCAAGGGTGTCAGGATCATCCTGAAAGGAAAGGGTGATTCCAAGCTCCGACATCAATCCGGCATGATTGGGAAAGGTCTTTAGAGCCTCCGTTAAAACAGCCGCCGCCTCATGGACATTTCCCGCTTCTATGCAATCATGCTCCCTGCGGAATATATGGGCGAGTGTTTCTGCGTCACGTATTTTATCCATGCCGATAAGAGCGTCAACGCTGGTATCAAAGAGATTCGCAAGCGCAGGCATGAAAGTGATATCCGGACAGCTTTCGCCGCGCTCCCATTTGGAAACGCTCTGCGGCGTGATCAGAAGCATTTCGGCAACGTCTTCTTGGGTAAGATCCTTTTCTTTGCGGAATCTTTTCAGGTTTTCGGCGATATACAGCATTTTTGCAGCCCCTTCCACTGGCTATGCTTCTATTCTATACAATAGCCGCGCCTGTTCAATGGCGTATTTGTTGCGCCCGCCTAAACCCCAAGGCGAATCCATAGGCTTGCGCAGCAACAGGTCATTGGCAGAGTTCAAGAATTTCTGCAATAAAGAATGTGAGGAAGAAGCCTGTGAAAGCGGTGAGGATAGGGAATTATGGATTGATGGTATGATTTTTATTCTTATCTCCAGCCAGGAACGATAGCCAGATCAAGCCACCGAATAAAACGCTGCCGCCTATGATATTGCCCAGGGTTATGGGCAGCAGGTGATGCGTTAAAAACCCGTAAAAGGTTATGCCCTCCATCGGTCCTGCCGCAAAAGCTGCGGTAAAATAGTACATGTTGGTCACGCTGTGCTCTGTACTTGTAAGCACAAACAGCACAATGGGGAAATACAGCGCAACAATTTTGCCGGAGTTGCTGCTTGTCCCATAGCTCATCCACACGGCAGTACATACCAGCAGGTTGCAAAGCACGCCCCTAAAAAAGGCATCCGGCCAGGCAAGCCCGTATTTTGACTCGGCTATGTGCAGCGTTGCCTGAATAAAGGAAGCATCCATTTGCCGCGCGGCAACAGTAAGCAGGGCAATCATCGCCGCGCCAACGAAGTTGCCCAGGAATATGACGGTCCAGCAGCGCAGTATGCCATGGATGGAAACACCGTTCTTGCCCGCGGCCAACGGCATCAGGCAGGAGCTGGTGAACAGCTCGCCACCGCAAAGCAGAACCATGGCCAGGCCTGAGGGAAACAGCAATGCGGAAATAAGCTTTGCAACAGCTTGGTCTTCAATCAGCGCATATGCGCTGTTGGCGCCGAAGGCGGCTAAGGCAATCAAGGCGCCGGCCAACACGGCGCGGAAGAACAGAATATGTGTTGGCATTTCCGCCTTATGCGCTGCGGTGAGATGATAGTTTGCCGCAATTTCCAGGGGTGAATGGTTCACTATAAGCCCCCGCTTCCAGATATATTTTAAGCATTCATCCATTGGCCAAATTGGAATTTGCAGAGCATCCCCCTGCCGGAAGCTTTACAAAACCATCTGGCCCGGCTTGTAGCCATCAGGCAATTCTTCTTCGCATAAAAACGTAAAATCATCATCACGCAGTACCGGTAAGAAGGCTGCGTAAGGTATTCTGGCAAATTCGCATGCGTAATTACTGGCTCCAAACCACCCGCCCTCTTTGCCGCGCAAATTCAAATCTCTGGCAAACTTTGTACGGTTCGAGCAATCATGGACTGCCAGGTCCCAGTTTTCATCATCGGCGATTTTCATAAATTTCAGCGTCAATTCCCTGCTCCAAACCGGAGATATGTATCCGTGCCTGGAGATATACATATTTTCCCCATCGTAATTGCCGATATTGTTTTCTTTTAGGTGCAATTCTGCACAATTGACAAAATCAAGCTTTGTATCCAGGATCGCCCGCTTCTTCTGAAAAAACGCCTTGAAGAATTCAGGCGTCATTGGTGTTTCAACGCCTACAGACTTTATATGCTTTTTTGCAATCCTGATATTCTCAATCACTTTATCCGAGCAGCCGGAGGCGCCCAGGTTGAAGCGTATCTCGTCAAGACCGGCTTCACCTAATGCTTTCAGCGTCTCTTCAGTAGCTAAAGTGCCATTTGTGTATAGGTGCTGATGAATTTGAGCGGCATGAAACCTCTTTATGACAGCATAGTATTTTTCAATCTCCATGAATGGTTCCAAATAAACATAGGAAATGCCGGTGGGTTTCTGCTGGATGGAAAGCAGCAAATCAATATCTTTCTCGTAAAACTTTGTACCGCCGATTTCCCACATACCTTCGCCAACAGGAGGAATATGGTCCAATTCTCCATAATTGTAGCAGAACTTGCACTCCAGGTTACATTTGTTTGTTTTCCTGATCGCACTCAGGCCGGTTCCAAGCAAACAAGAACGGCACCCTTGTGGGAATTTGCTTTCGTTTCCAACAAAGTACGTTCTGTTTTCCAAAGCCTTCAAATGAACAATTTCCGACATAAGCGAATCAATTCTATCATCGACAGCCGCCTCTATTTGTGCAAAGACAGCATAAACGATTTCTTGTTGATGAGTCATGATTTCCTCATCTTCCGGCAGCGATGAAAAGAACTCAAACCATGTCAGAGCGTCTTTCTTTGAAATTTTCACGCTATTTCCTCCCCGGCGAGGGTGTGTATATCTTCACCCGCCGGAGAATTATAGCATGAAATCAATATTGCGGCAATCAGAGCAGATGGATTATTGCCCATTCTCCAGTGCTACCATCTGGGCGATACGATCCATCTGCTTTACGAATTCCTTGGCGGATAGGTTTCCTGCGGCGAAACGCTCTTCCAGTTCTTTCATGTTCCGGCCCTCCTCCGTTGCAATGAAGAAAATGCCCGGCACCGGGAAATAAAGGGTATCGGCGAAGGCTTTAAATGCCTGCAAATCTTCGGGAGAAATGGTGTACTCCCACTGCATGGAATCTTCCAGCCGCTTCTGCAGCTTGATCAAATCGGCTTCCAGGCTGTCCCGCGCGGCGGCATCCAGCTTGGGGGCTTTCAGCCTTTCCTCGAGATCGGAAATGTTTTTGCTGTAACGTGCGAGGGTATCATCAAAGCCCTCGCTTTTCAACGGCTCCGCGTCTTTGTAGAGCAGTATGCCAAACACAGCACGGCCCTTTGCTTCGGAAAGAATACGCTCCATGAGTTCCAAGGCAAGGGCTTTCTTTTCGGATGCCGCGTTGATCGCCAGCATGTCCAGACGCGCGCAAAGAAGCTTTGGCTGATTGGCGTTCATGCGCAGGGAAAGGAACATGGAAGGAACATTTCCGCGAAAGGAACCGGTACCGTTGCGTTCAAAGAGTCCATAGGTGCCCTGTTTCCCGATTGGCTCGGTTTGATAGATGGCGTGGCCAATATCCTTTGCCCGCCCAAGCAGCGAAATCAATTCCGGATTGTCAAAGAGCAGGGGTTCGCCGGCGTACTCGCGCTGCATGATATAATTTTCCATCAGCAGGCCCACGAGCCAGTTGGCATAGCTATGCTCGTTATATAACGTTTCATCCCACATGTTCATCACGCTGACGCTGTGTTCCGGATCCTTTGCGGTTCGCGCCACCCAGGATTCAAGGAAGTCGAGAAATTCGGGGAATGTGCCGGGAACATCCGATTTCGTAAGACCGGCAGCCTCCCATCCTTTTTCATCGCAAAGCCAATAATCAAATCCTATCGTTTGGGGAACGGCATAGATCCTGCCGTCGCGCATGGCCTGCGCGGCAATGGAGGGGTGCATTTTTTCGAGCTCTTTGCGAATCACCTCGCTGTCGGAAAGGTCGGTGCAATAGCCCTTGGACATGATCTGCTGACAGTCAAAGAAGGTATTCGTTAAGGAAAAAATGTCGAAGTTGAACTCCCGGGTGATCAGAGCGCCGTTCAGCGCCACAGTGGTGCTGTAATCATGGATTTCATTGTCGCTCCAAACGCATTGAACCTCCGGATGGGCCCTTGTGAAGGATTGAAACCCTTCGCTGTGTTTATTGATCGTCCGGTAAAACCTCAGCGTTTCCGCGCTTGCGGGCAAAAGCGGCATGAGACAAATGGTTATGATCAACAGCAAAGAAATTTTATGCTTCATGGCAGCCACCGTACCTTTCATCCACTCGTTTCGAATCCCTCTTTCAGAATGCGGCGCTGCGCGCATCCATTGGATACGCACAGCGCCGCAGGAGTAAGCTCATTTCAGCGTTACGCTGCTGCCATCCTCCACGTTTGCCATTTGCAGGGAATCCGGCAGATCGTTGGTGCTGACCATGGCCTCCCAGATGATGGTAGGCCATTTTTCATCGTTCAAGCTTCCGGACAGGCTCATGCCCTGGGGGAAGCTTTTGCCTTGCGCATCCCTGAACTCCACAAACTTGTAAAGGATCTGGGCATCTTCCCGCAGGGCTTTGGCTCCGGCTGTCAGGGTGGCGGTCAGGTAGACGCCTGCACAGGTCTTTTCGGCTTTTACGCTTTGCACGGTAAGGCCCGCCAGCAGCGCCTCACCCACAGGGGTATAGGTCTTTTCAGCCGTTACGCCGTTTACGGGAATGCTGATCTTTTCTTCGATCTTCCAATCCTTGCCCACGGCATAGGATGAGGTGGCGGGATCGATTTCACGAACGCGCAGGGTCAGCGTGCCCTCAAGAGCTTCAGGAACGGCGCCCGGGTTGGTAGGCAGCATATCCATCAGAAGGGCGGAGCCGTCCTCAGCCCACAGATTAGTCAGCATTTCTTCGCTATACCAGTCTCTATACTTTTCGTCAATCGTCAGGTAGGACGAAACATCATACAGCGGTATATTCGCCTGCTTGGCGGCATCCGCAAAGCTGATATCTTTAGGCACCTTCAACCGAGCGGCCTCGCTATCCGGAATAACTGCGGAATCGCCACCGCTGATCAGCGCGTTGGAACCATCGGCAGGCTTGGCCTGGGTGGTCACGTAGACAATGCGGCCATCCGCCAGGGTCTCACGCAATGTAATGGCCAGCGGCCCCACAGTATACGTTTTTTGTTCGGTGGCAGACAGTACGGTCTTGGCCGAGTCGGGCAGGGCAGTGCCATAGATGCTGCTGAACAGGTCGGTCAAGCCCAACTGGGTAGCGGCAAAGGCTGCCACCATGGTGGCCACGAGGATGACTGCGGCGATCAGCGCCACACGGAATGATGCGCGTTTCATGTTTTTTTCCTCCTTTGCGGAGCGAGTGGCGTTCAGCAGCGCAGTTAGGCATGTATCGGGCATTGGGGCAAAAGCATCCTTCAGGTTCAAATCATCCATATTGCGCATATTCATGCCTCCAGCTCCTTCCGTAGTTGTTGTTTAGCTCGGTGAATCCGCCCGCGCTCGGTAGAATTGGGCAGGTGCAGGACTTGGGCAATCTCCGTTTCGTTCATCCCTTCCGCAAAGCGCAGTACCAGCGGCAGACGAAGCTTTTCGGGCAAAGCCTGCAGTGCCAAGGCCAGGGTGGGATCAGGGGGTGGAGAAGACTGCTCCGGAGCATCCTCAAGTGAGATGATTCGACGCCGCTTTCGCCGGATATTGTAGCATTCGTTGATGAGAATGCGTGTAAGCCACGCCGCGAAGCGCTTTTCGTCCCGGAGGGTTCTCCATTTTTCCAAAGCTTTTACAGCGGCCTCCTGCAGGGCATCCCCGCAGTCATCGCTGTTGCGTAAAATGGTGAAAGCCACACGGTACATCATCTCGCTGCGGGCCTCGATTTCCTGCGCGATGAAGTCTTTGTCCATCCAATCACCTCTTGTAACGTTACATAGAATAGACGCAGATCAATATTCATTTCTCACGCGGGCAAAAAATGATTCTGCATGGGATAAAAGCAGGCCACATCTGCAGGAACAAAAATCCGCCCCTTTTGAAGCGGATTAAGGTGATGCTCAGATGTGTAAGGCACAATGATGGAATGGATATACAACCCGGCTCTGCACCCCGGAGACTGTTCGTTTATATGGCTTACCGTACCGTATGGGCCTTTGCGCCGCGGAAAAACATGGCCGTCGCAAGCATCCCCAGGGACAGCAGGCCCATATTCAGCACAAAGGGCAGTGCCCTGTCCATATCGCTCAAAAGGCCGCCGATGTACCCGAAGGGGACGCTGACCAGCATTACCGTAGTCTGCAGAAGCGCCATAATCCGTGAGCGGTCCTCCGGATTGACGTGGATGGCCACCAGGGATTCGCGAAGCGTACCCAGGGCGGCGAAACCGAGGGATTCGAAAGCCAGGGAGGCACACAGGAGGATATAGCCCAACGGCCCGGTCCCGGGTACGCTGATCAAAAGCAGTGCACTGATGATCGCGCTTAAAAAACCGCCGTACAGGGGCCATTTGAGATTGGACTGCTTGATGCGTGACAGCACCGTAAAGAAGAGCAGGATGGACAGGACACTTTTTGCCATGGGGAAGATAGGCAGCATGGGGTCGGGAATGCCGATACGCCGGGAGGCGATAATCTGCCAGAAGGTCATGCCGATCATGGCGGCAATCTCCACCAGGACGCCGATCACAATGGCAAAGATAGTGCCCGGAGAAGTGGTGATCCGCCTTATGGCGCCTTTGTAACTGCCCAGCATTTGGAGCAAGGTCATGTCTTTGACAGCCTCACGGCGGATGCGCCCGATGGCTGTCTCTGTGGAAAACTTGTACAGCAGAGCGAGCTT
>JAEWWY010000414.1 GCA_023458835.1 Bacillota bacterium | reverse complement strand
ACCTTCGGTTTTTACGGCCGTTTGCTCGGGCAAGGTAGGAATTTCTTCGAAATTCCTGCGAAAATCACCGCACATGTCGCTGATTTTCGATCTAGAATCAGAGGGCTTCGGCCCTCCGATACCTCCCAGGGGTTTGTCGATGGTCTGAACCGCCCTGCCGGGGCCTTATGCGGCAGGGCGGTTTTTTTCGCGGGCTAATATTGCTGCTTTTTCAGAAAGAAGCGGAAGGAAGCATGCAGGATCAGCAGGTTGTATGCTGTGCCGGCGGCCAGATACACGCCATAGCTTACATTGGCCGGGGAATCCAAAGGGTATAATACCTGCAAAATCCCCTTGGCCGCCCAGAAGTTGGGGAAAACCCCCAGCGCATATTGCAGCCCCCCCGAGAAGGCTGGGAGCAACAGCAGGACAGGTACCAAGGCGATGATCCCCGCGCCCTTGATCCAGGCAAAGCCCTCCACCTTGTTTTTTGCAAAGGCGGCCTGGGTCAGCGCCAGGGCAGGGGCGAACAGCGACGAGGACAGGGAGAAGGTGATCACATGCCAGAAGCCGAGCTTGTCAAACAGCCCGGCATTGCCGATTTTGTACGCGGCTCCCGCCAGCCATTTGGTGCCAAGCAGCACGATCAGGCAGGAAAGCACCGTGAGCAGATAGATATAGGTGAGCTTGAACTTCAAATAGCCGGAAAGGCCGATGGGCGTGGCGGCGATGGTGTGGAGCGTATGCTCATCCTTATGGTCCAGCAGGAGGAAGGTGGCCATGCCCCCCACAAAGAAGCTGCCCATGGTCAGGAGCATCACAATGGCGATCAAAAGGGCCGTCTTCATGGTCAGCGCCTGCAAAAGCCCCATGGATTGCAGTGCCTGCGGGAAAACGAAGGAAGACAGGCCCAGCATCAGCAGGGGAAAGACGGTCATAAACAGGTTGATGGGATCCCTTAAGATGGTTCTGGATTCATATTTGAGCAAAAACAGATATTTGCGCACGGTTTCACCCCCTTACCGCATGGCGCTTGAAGCCGGGACGCACATGCCTGGTCACCAAGACCGCGGTCAATGCCGCCAGGTATCCCAAAGCGGCCAGCAGCTTTGCGGTATCAAACGCACCGGTGAAGGCGGCTGTGAAAAGCAACTGCGCGTCATGGGCGGGGGATATCATCAAAAGCCAGTCATATCCCGCCGGGATGACGTTCAAAAAGAGCAGGATGGTGGGCAGGGCGAATACCAGGATGTACAGGGACAGGAGGCCCAGCAAGGAGGAGAAATCGCGGCTCATCAGGGATAAGGAATAGCCAAGGGCCGCATGGGCCGCGCCTGCCAGGATGACAGCCAGGAGCAGCAGGCCATAGTTTAAGATAACCCCGTGGATGAAATACAGCGCGCCGCAGAGGATGACTGCCGATTCCAGGCTCAGCGCAAGGGACGACAGCATTTTGGACATAACGATCTGACCGATGGAGACGGGCATCACCAGCATGGATTTGACCGTGCCCTCCTGCCGCTCCAGGTGGTGGGAAGCGCCCACCAGCAGGATGGACATCATCACCACATCCGTAAACAAAAGCATGGGCGCGATGGACAGCGCCTCCATCCTTGATACAAGCAGGAAGGCGATGATCCACAGCACGGAGGTAACGAGGCTGACGGGGAGGATCTTATAGCTCACCATCCGCCGCATCTCACCCAGGAAGAGCTTTCGCATCGTTTTCATTGGACCTTGACTCCTGTCACGCGGATGAAGATATCCTCCATGGACGTCTCCCCACTGTGGATCGTTTCGATCTCCCTGCCCTTTATGAGCGTCAGGAAATGCGCATTGCCGCCGATGCCCTCCATGGGGAAGACGGCGCTTTGCGTTGCATTGTTTTCCTTGTATTCCACCGTAAGCTCCCGGCTTCCATACTTGAGCTTCAAATCCCTGGGCGTGGAGAGCTCCTTCAGCTCGCCTTCCACGCAGAAGGCCACCCGGTCGCAAAGCTGCTCCACATCGTTCATGAGATGGGTGGTCAAAAATACGGTGCCGCCCTGCTTTTTGAATTCCAGTATGATCTCTTTCAGAATGTGGGCGTTGCGCGGGTCCAGGCCGTTGGTCACCTCATCCAGGAACAGCACCCGGGGGCTGTTGAGCATGGCGCGCACGAAGTTCAGGCGCACCTTCATGCCCTTGGAATATTCGCCTACCCGCACATCCCTGTGCTCCCAAAGGCCTACCCGTTCCATTAAATCCTTTATGTCCGCGGTTTTTTTGTAAAAGCCTGAGAAGAAGCGCAGGTTTTCCATAGCGGTCATTTTTGAAAAATGCACCGGCATTTCAAACCCCACGCCGATCTCCTCGTAGAAGGCTTTGCCAAGGCTTTTGAGGTCCTTCCCGAAGTAGGCGATGCTTCCCCCGTAATTTTCCAGCAGCTTGATGAGCAGCTTTTGCGTGGTGGACTTGCCTGCCCCCGAAGGGCCCAGCAAACCGAAAATCTCCCCTTCCTCCACGGTAAAGCTCATGTTTTTGACCGCTTCCTGCCTGGCCTTGGGATAGCGGTATTTCAGTGAATCGATGGTGAAAGCGCTGGTCATGCTTTTTGCTCCTTTTGTCCCGAGAGGCCCGAACGCATCATGTCCACCGAAAGCGTAAGGTAGCGATACATCTCTTCGGGGTCCTGGGAATCGGTCAGTTTGTGCAAGTTGGAAAACAGCAGATCCAAGGTTCTTTTCACAAAATCCCTGGGGTAGCGGCTGTCGATCTCCCCCGATGCGAACGCGGCGTCGATCAGGACACCGAAGCCCTGGCCAAAGTCATAGCGGAAATAGGGGAGCAGCTTGCTGAGAAAGTCACGGCCTTCTTCCATTATGCGGTTGAACAGGTGGTACATCCGCTCATCCTGAAACATGAAGGCCATGGTTTCGCGGGCGAGGGTTTTGACCGTCTCAAAAAAGTGACCGCCCTCCAGCCCCTTGAGCATCAGGGGCGTGAAGAATTCAATCTTTCTTTGGCCGATGATATCTATCACGGCCAGGTACAGGCCGAATTTATCCCCAAAGTGATGGTACAGGCTTCCCTTGCTCATTTGCGCCTTGCGCAGAATGTCGTTCAGGGAAGCATCCTCAAACCTCTTCTTAGAAAACTCCGCCATTGCCGCGCCGTAGAGCAGCGGAAAATGGTCAAGGGGATTATCCTTCCCCAGCAGGCTGTGGTAATCGGGCTTCCTTTTCATCTGAAAAGCCTCAGTCCTCCTCTGCGAATTTTTTCTTTTCCGCTTTGCGCCGCGCCATTTTCTTGAGCACGGAAATCTTGAACGCTCCCGGTACTATAATACCTACTGTTATGAGTACCCAAGCCCGCCAAGCCATATGCCCGCCCCTTTTCCATGGTTTAGACCGATCGGTCTAAACCGAACGGTCTAATTGTAGCCCTGCCGCTTTCTTCTGTCAAGCATCCTGAAAGCCCGCCCAGGGCAGCCTCATTTGGATTTTTATGAAGGCAAAGGAAGGTGCAAACAAGAAAAAGTAAGCTGCGCACCCGAAGGTCCAGGGCAAGGGTCAAGCCCTGGTCGTGCCGCGAGGCACAAAATGTCCTTCTTTTATCGACCAGATCTCCTTTGAGGAAAAAAAGTTTCGCCCCTGCGGGGGCGACCAGGGCGTTCCGCACGCCCAGGACCATCGGGTGCCTCCCCG
>JAEWWY010000413.1 GCA_023458835.1 Bacillota bacterium | reverse complement strand
GCAAACAAATTGCATTTGCTTTATCGCAAGGCATAACCTCTCCGGTCCAACGCGCCGGTTCAAACCGGTTCTCTAAAGGATGGTTCCATGGATACATTATTGGAGGTTTCAGACTTAAGATATCAATACGCAAAGGAGCCCGTATTTTCCGGCGTGAGCTTTTGCATGCAGGAAGGGGATTTTGTGGCGCTGACCGGACCCAACGGGGCTGGAAAAAGCACGCTTTTGAAGCTTTTGCTGGGTGAGTTAACGGTTCAGAAGGGTACGATCCAATGGTTCGGCCAGGATATCCGCGCGTTCAGGCAATGGCCGAAG
Organism: Bacillota bacterium; assembly: GCA_023458835.1. Taxonomy (GTDB): domain Bacteria; phylum Bacillota; class Clostridia; order Christensenellales; family Aristaeellaceae; genus JAEWAH01. The sequence continues at coordinate 4,036 of JAEWWY010000413.1, read as the reverse complement.
CTTGGCTATATGCCTCAAAACGCGGCGGCGGCGGGAGCGAATTTTCCCGCCACGGCATCCGAAATTGTGCAGGCCAACCTGTTTTCGCAAATCGGGCTGATGCGCATGGCCAAGAAGGCCCACCGGGAGATGGGGCAAACGGCCCTTGAGCAGACAGGCATGGCCGGCTATGGGAAAAGGGCCTTTTCCCAATTGTCAGGCGGCCAGCAGCAGCGCGTACTGCTGGCCAGGGTTTTGGTGGGAGACCCGGCCGTCATGATCCTGGATGAACCTACCGCCGGCATAGACGCAAACGGCGTGCAGGATCTTTTGAACCTGCTGGTGGGGTTGAACAGGGAGCATAAGGCTACCATCCTGATGGTGACACATGATATGGGACGGGCTTCAACTTATGCCACAAGAACCCTTTGCCTGGAGGAAGGGTCCCTGGTGGAGCTGACAAAGGGGCAAATCCGGCAGGAACTGCTGCATAAGCATCATCACGGACAACCCGGGACCCCGGCCTGAGGAAGGGGACAGACGATGGATATTTTGCAGTATGATTTTATGCGCCGGGCCTTTTTGGTAGGCCTGATGCTGGCCGTCATCGTTCCCTGCATCGGGGTGGTGGTGGTGCTGCGCAGGCTCTCCATGCTGGGCGATGCCCTTTCCCATACTTCCCTGGCGGGCGTCGCGGCGGGGCTTGTGCTTGGCATCAACCCCATTGCCGGCGCCGCCGTGATGTGTGTGATCTCGGCGTTGAGCATCGAGTTTATCCGCAAAAAGCTGCCGCGCTATGCCGAGCTGGCCATCGCCGTCACCATGTCGGCCGGGGTGGGCCTGGCGGGCGTGCTGTCGGGCTTTGTAAAAAGCTCCGCCAACTTTAACAGCTTCCTCTTTGGCAGCATTGTGGCCATCAGCGATTTTGAATTGCTCCTGGTCAGCCTCATCAGCCTTGCGGTGCTCGCCGCCTTTCTGCTTTTGTACAAGGAGTTGTTTTTTATCGCCATGGATGAGCGGGCCGCCCGGCTGGCGGGGGTACCCGTCAAAAGCATCCATTTTGTGTTTACCATATTGACGGCCGTTACCGTATCGGCGGCCGCCCGGACGGTAGGGGCGCTGATCGTATCCTCCCTGACGGTGCTGCCGGTGGCCTGCGCCATGCAGTTGGCCAAAAGCTATAAGCAGACGGTACTTGCCAGCATTCTCTTCGGCGTGGCATTCACCATAGGCGGGCTGTTCCTTTCCTATTATGCGGGGCTGAAGCCCGGCGGGACCATTGTGCTGATCGGCGTTGCGTTTTTGGTCCTTCTTCTTGCGGGCAAGGGCGCGCTTGGCCGCAAAGCCTAGCGCCCTGTATGTATCATGTATAACAGGAGTTGATAAGAGTGACCGATGTGTATATCATATCCGGATTTTTAGGCGCCGGGAAAACCACATGGATACAAAAAATGCTGAAGGAAGCATTTCAGGGTCAAAAAGTGGTGCTGATCGAGAATGATTTTGGCCAGGCCAGCGTGGACGCGGCATTGCTTAAGCACCAGGGCGTTGAAGTGACGGAGATCAATTCCGGATGCATCTGCTGCAGCCTTGCGGGCGATTTCGTAAAAGCCATTTCCGAAATACTGCGCCGCTTTGCCCCGGAGGTGCTGCTCATTGAGCCCTCCGGCGTCGGCAAGCTGACGGATGTGATGCGGGCATGCCGGGATATAACGGTACAGCCACTGCTCCATGGGGCGGGAAAAATGACCGTGGTGGATGTGACGCGCTTTGCATTGTACAGGGAGAACTTCGGGGAGTTCTTTGAGGATCAGATCCTTCAGGCGGATGTGATTTTGCTCAGCCAGGGGGGCGGTGCACAGGAAAAGCTCAAAAACGCCCGGCTTGCAGTGGAAGAGCTCAATCCGCATGCGGTGGTTTTCGATAGGCCATGGGACGGTCTTTCCGCAAACGATGTGCTTCGCCGCCTGCCCGAAAGCCCCTTTGCCAAAGCGCATTGTCATTGCGGCCACCGCCATGGGGAGCGTGACCATCCTGCGGGCTGCGGCTGCGGCCATGACCATAAGGAGCATGGCACCCATGAGGATCAGCATGACCATGATGGCGGCCATGACGGTCATCATGACGCCGGGGAGGTATTCGAATCCTTTACCCTTTCCACGGAGCGCGTGTTTACCAGGGAAGAGCTTGCAGCATGCTTCCGCCAGCTTGAAAGCCTGCGGGGAAATGTCGTGCGCGCAAAGGGGATCGTGCACGGCGAAGGCTCCAACTGGAATGCACAATATGTGACGGGTGAAACGGATATCGCGCCCACCGGCGCTCCTGCGGGAATGATTTCCTTCATCGGACAGGATCTGGATCAGGAACGCATCGGCAGCATTTTTCAGGGGAATTAACGTATTTACGGTATAAAAAAGGCGGCTTTGCCGCCGCCGAAGAAGAGAAGCTATTCCTTGGCCTGGGAAAGACCGGCCGCCTGGCATTCGGGGCACAGGCCGTAGATATCCAGCCTGTGTCCCATAATGGCATAGTTTGTGTCGCGGGCCACCGCCTTTTCATAGGCATCCAGCGGGCAGTGGCCTACAGGTTGGATCTTTTTGCAGTTCACGCATACCAGGTAATGCTGATGGGCGTGTTCATTCAGCTCATACAGCATCCGGTTATCCCCCGCCACGCTCACCCTTCTCACCACATGCTTGCCGCTCATGGTCTCCAGGGAGCGGTAGATGGTGGAAAGATTGACATCAATCTGGTTTTGCCTGAGCGCCAGGTATACGTCCTCCGCAGCCATAGGCTGCTGGCTGGAGGAGAGGATGTCCAAAATAGCCTTGCGCTGTCTCGTGTTTTTCAGACCGCTTTCCTTTAAATGCTCCTCATGCTGACAGCCGTTGGCCATATTGCTCCTCCAGGATGTTTTTCAAACGCGCCGGCGCATTTTGGCATATCATGCGGGCGCCTGGCGAACATCGTTTCATGGATTAAAGATACCACATTTCGCTTGCCTTGGCAACAAAGCACGTGAATGGCACCAGGGCAGTCTCATTTGGATTTTTATGAAGGCATAGGAAGGTGTAAACAAGAAAAAGCAAGTGGCGCGCCCGAAGGTCCAGGGCAAGGGTCAACCCCTGATCGTGCCGCGAGGCACGAAATGTCCTTTTTTGATCAAATCTCCTTTGAGGGAAAAGAATTTCGCCCCTGCGGGGGCGACCAGGGCTTGACCGTCGCCCTGGACCTTCGGGTGCATCCCCTCTTTATGTTACATAGTCTAAATGAGACTGCCCTACGAATGGTGAGGAGGGCTGCTGAATGAAACGCATGGTAACGATTATGTGCATAGGTATCCTTCTGCTTTTGCAGGGCGCGGCCCTTGCCCAGCAGGAGCAGCCGGATACGCCGGTTGCCCAGGTGACTACGGAGAAGGGGCTTCTGAATGTCAGAAAGCAGGCCTCCGAGCTTTCCTCCATCGTGGCCAGGCTGTCCAGCGGCACGCTGGTGGCTGTGCTGGAAAGGGGGGATGATTTTTGCAAAATCTCCTTCGATGGCAAGGAAGGATATGCGAAGACCAGTTTCCTGACCTTTGTCCATGTGCCGCCAGAGGCGCTCAGCTACCGGCTGCTGAAAAAGGATAACAGCGGCGATGAGGTGCTGGCCCTGAAGCAGCGGCTCCTGGAGCTTGGCTATTACAGGGATAGCGGCACCATGAACAATGTATACAACGACACCTGCGTGCAGCGGATCAAAATATTTCAGCGTGTGCATGGGCTGGAGGAAGACGGCGTGGCCAGCCAGATGCTGCAATACCTGCTTTTTTCCGCTGAGGCGAAAGCCAACACGGAGGTGCTGCCACAGCCCCGCAGATCGGCCGGCTTTATCTATGGCGGCGGCTCAGCGGATAATGTTGACTGGGAACAGTTTATGCGCAACAATCCAGGCATCTGCGGCTGCTGCATGGGCGAGGGCTGCGAGTGCTGCAATTATACAGGATGGTTGAAATGAATCATAAAAAAGGAATACCCATATACGCGGTAACAGGCGCGCTGTCCGCCGGGAAAACCAC
>JAEWWY010000412.1 GCA_023458835.1 Bacillota bacterium | reverse complement strand
AATGGTAAGGTTTTCTTTGCTGAGAGCCAACAAGCGAATGGCAGTTTCATGCTGGATGCTCGCAGAAATGCATTGAATACCCTGCCTACTTGCGCTATTCATGAAGTCCAAACCGTACGGCTTGATGATGTAATATCTGCCGACGAAAGAATTACATTTATCAAAGCTGATATAGAGGGCAGCGAGTATGCCATGCTCCAAGGAGCGAAACGCATGATTCAAACATATAAACCCCGACTGGCCATCTCAATATATCATGAGGGCGTTGATTATTTTAGAATTCCTCAGCTTATCAAAGAATTCGTACCGGAGTACAACCTGGCTGTACGGCATCACAAGAAAAGTCATGTAGATACTGATTTATACGCTTGGGTGGATGAGTAATGATGAAGTATAGCGGCGCTCAGCAAGATGCACTTGATATCTTGCAGGCTGTGGCAAATTTGTGCCGCAGTAATGATATTCCATATAGCATTATTGATGCATCCTTAGGTTGCATGCTCTTTGAACAGCCCTTCGAAAATATGAATCCCAATTCAATCGCAATAACTCTCTTGTATCCAGATTATCTGAAAATAAAAGATCGGATTAAAACGGATGTCAAATTTTCTGAGCATAAGGTTGTGGATTGCAGCAATACAGCGCAATTTGATATGCTTGGGTTCTGGCTTTGCAAACCGAATCGTGTGAAATTACCAAGCGAACGTAAAGCAGATGAATACCTTTATTGGACGTATCTATCAATATTGCCAGCGTTTTATACAGGAAATATGAAAAGTGAGGCCAAGATACAGAGCAAATATATAAATCGTTATCTTAGGATACTCAACTCAAGAATGCCACTGCCAAAAAAAAGGCTGTTAAGTGATTTCAAAAAGAAATACAAGCGCTATAAGACAAAACGTTATACACTAAAATGCAAGAAACAGAAATGCACCATTCACAAGCTGCTTGACAAGTATGCCAATCGCCAAACAACGCCTACAAGTTATGCCATTTTTCCCCGCACAGCAATAAGCTATCAGGAAATTGAAACTGAGCAGATGAAGCAATTGAAGCAAGTAAGTTTTTTTGGTATTGAAGTATTAATGTTCAAAAATATTACATCCATTTATCCTCCGGCTTACTTAAAAGCCTTAAAAACTGCAGTTGAAAAGAAAACGAGTTGCCTAAAATTGAATGGCGGGGAAGATTTGCGCAGAATACAGCTGATACAACTAGAAATGCTAATTGCATTTGATCATGTTGCCCGCAAGCATAATCTCAAATACAATTTGTCATTCGGCTCGTTACTTGGTGCAGTGCGGCATAAAGGCTTTATTCCTTGGGATGATGATATTGACATCAATATGCCGTATGAGGACTATATGAAATTACTCAATTCTTGGGAAGAGAGATTTGATACAGAAAAATATTACTTGCGTTCGCAGGCTAACGAGCAAGACTGCAATATTACCTTTGCACATCTCAAACGCAATGGGACCGTATATAAAAAACCAAGTCGCGATGATTTTCATTTTCATCCAGGAGTGTTTATTGATATAGTGCCATTATTTAATGGTGCTCCCAATTTTATGCTACATAAGCTTCATACGAAGATTTGCTGGTTTTTTCGAACTGCTTGCTGGGCATATATCGGCGCGAAGAGTGAAAATAAATTTTTACAACGATTAGTATACAGGGGAATGCGGAAAATAGGAAATAGAAAGGCATATGAATTATACATAAAATTTGCAACTATGTTCAAGACTAAACGAGAAAAGATGGTGTTTTTTAATGGCCTTGACCGAAGCCCATACAACATAGGTTTTGTGAAAAGGAGCTGCTGCTTCGATAATCCCGGCGAAGTGGAGTTTGAAGGGCATAAGTTTTTGGCTCCATCCAATATTAGAGAAGTAATGGAATATTGTTATGGCAAAGACTATATGCGTTATCCGCCACTCCAATCGCGCATGCCAAAAAACAATGCAATTATCGATATAGGCGATCTATATCAATACGGGGAGTAGAGAAAATGAAAATCGCATATCTGAGGTACCGAAAAGGCCTGTTGAAAAATCGTAAAGAACGCTTTATGAATCTCGGAGACCCTTTTCAGTCGTTTGCGATATATGAGGCGTTAAAGCGTATAGGCTATCACAAAGAAGAGATTATGACGATTGACCGATATGATGTTGGGAATTATTGCGGGGAACCGTGTGTGCTTATTGTTAATGGGGCAGAAAATTATGAGTACTATATGTATTCCGATATGTTTTTTCCAAGATGTACTAATATCATACCGATTTATACGAGTCTGCATATTAATCGTCCCCTCCGGGAATTTGAAATTGAAAGCTTGAGATTCAATCAGCCCGTCGGTTGTCGCGATGAAGAAACGATGCGAGTTCTGACCCGATATGGCATCCACTGCTATTTGAGTGGGTGTATTACGTTGACTTTACCAAAACGTGAGGAAAAAGAGAAGCAAAATAAAGTGTTTTTTATCGATATAGTAAATAGTTTGCGAGAGTACATTCCTGCTGAATTATCAAATGGCGCAATAGAACTGACGCAAATAGTCAAAATGAGAAGCCGCTCAAAAGATAGTCGCATTACTGAAGAGGAAACAACTTGGTATAATGAAACCGCATGCAGTCAATTATCTAAAATTTGTGAAGAAGCACGGTTGGTAGTTACAAGCAGGCTGCATATTGCATCTCCGTGTCTTGCAATGGGTGTACCTGTAATATTAGCAAAAGATGCATTCGACACCCGTTTTCAATTTATCGACCGCTTTCTACCGTTGTACACTCCAGAACAATTTAATGAAATTGATTGGGATCCGGTTCCAGTTGATTTGGAAGATGAAAAGCAAGTTATTATAGATAGCCTAAAAAATCGTATCGATTTCGCCTTGAACATGGAAAAGTTATCAAAGATCTATCAACCGAAACTCCATTCCATATCATTTCAGTTCGAAGAGCTCGTTGCGGCAAAAAAACTTCCTTTTAAAAAGGAAGATGATTTTCGCTATGCAATATGGGGGGTAGCCCTGCCAAATTCCTACCAATTATTTGATTCCTTATGCAAGCAATTCTCAAACAGTCAAATGATCACCGCTATTGATACATATTGTACAGGAACATATAGAGATAACATACCGATTATCACGCCGGGCGAGATTTCAGGATTACCCGATGACGTAATAATACTCGTAATTGCGCCAGCAGCGCACAGCGCAGCTGTTGAATTGTTATCAAACACGAAGCGTCCATTTGCTTTGATCAAAGGCACAAGCGCTAAGTTGTGTAATTTTGTCGAAAAGTGCGAGTGTACCGAAATTAAGGGCCAGGGTGCGTCTGGTTTGTAGAGACCGTCCCGAACCTTCTGTAAACCTCCAAGCTGTAATAGGATAGAAAAACCGTGGGGTTGCGGATACGCTCGCAGTCAGAGTAGGTGGCCTGACGGGCTTCCCCGACGCGATTGAGGCGGCTCACCCCAGGGCGGAGATTCAAAAATGTACATTCACCAGATCCGTAAACATCGTCTTCCCCACAGACGACAGCCTGCTGAAAATGTTGCATCTGACAATGCTGGCTGGATATCACGAAAAAATGGACAGGACGCAGGCAGGACTGGAGATTGATCCATTTCCAGCTTGAGGTGTTTTTTGCCGGCCGGCTTCCTGTGTAACTGGAAATAACAAAATCTAGCCCTTCAGTCAAGAGTGAATGAACGGCCGCTTTGCGTCCGCCCCTGACAGACCGACTGGAGTTTGCTACCGTTATAGCCAAGGCAGGAAAGCAGACCCCTGCTTCCTTGCCTGCTTTAATCTTGTCATTCTACACAATTTGGCGTTTATACAATATTCGGGATAGGTCCAAACCATACGTATAAACCACCTGTCAAAAATTTAGATAGCTAAGTTCAATACCCCCCTTCCATCTCCTTGAGCCCCTCCGCCTCCTTCAGCAGCCCCTCCGCTTCCCGCTTCAGGGCCTCCTCCATGATGGCTTCCGTGGCGCTGACGCCGCAGCGGGAGGCGCCGACGGCCCTGGCGGCCAGCACCGTGTCCAGATCCCGGATGCCGCCGGAGCCCTTGACGCGCATGTGATCCGGCACATTTGCACGCATGAGTTTTAAATCGCTGATGGTGCAGCCCTTGGTGCCGTATCCCGTGCTGGTCTTGACAAAGTCGGCCCCGGCCTGGGTGCACAGGCGGCAAGCGCGGATTTTTTGCTCATCGCTTAAGTAGCATGTCTCCAGAATCACCTTCACGATGGCTCCCGCTCCATGGGCTTCCTTGACCATCTGGGCGATATCGTTCAATACGTAGTCATCATCGCCGGAGAGCAGCTTGCCAATGTGCAGCACCATATCCAGCTCTGTGCAGCCATCGGCCAGGGCCTGGCGGGCTTCGAAAACCTTCGTTTCCGTCTTGTGGGCGCCATGGGGGAAGCCGATGACGGTGCAGGGCTTTACGTCGCTGCCCGCGAGCAGCTTCACCACCAGAGGCATGTCGGCGGGGCGGGCACAAACGGAGGCCGTACCGTATTTCAGGGCTGGTTTGCAGCCTTTTATGATGTCTTCTTCCGTAAGAAAAGGCTGGAGTGTGCTGTGGTCCAGCATCTTGGCGATATCCTTGGCGGTGATGGGCATTTGGAAAGCCTCCTTGAAAAAATTTTTTATTGCATGCAAAATGCGTGTTCATTTGCAAAAAAGTGTCCATATAGTATGATGGTTTCCAGGATTGTTATCCATTCGCCATGGGCATTCCATTCCCCTGCCATACAGAGGGATAATAAATCGATATGAAAAACAGGACGGGATGATTACAATCCTTGGAATGGCTTGCGTTTTTCTGCAAATATTCCTATAATTATACAAGGAGCGTGCGGCAGGCATGCGGCAGATGCGCATACATGATATCTCTTTAGCATTCGAAAGAAAGAAGGAACTGCTATGGAAGTCTATGTGGCGCGGCAACCCATATTTGACAAGGGGATGGATATTGCCGGCTATGAGCTGTTTTATCGGCGGAGCATGAACAATTTTTTCGAAGGTGACGACGATAATCAAGCAACGGCGGATTTGATCAACAGCGCTTTCCTGGTGATGCAGTTCAATGAGCTCACAAGCGGAACAAGGGCGTTTATCAATTTCTCCGCGGAGATGCTGATCCGGGAGATTCCCTTGATGCTGCCCAAAGGGAGTATCGTTGTAGAGATCGTGGAAAGGGTGGATGCCACGGCGGAGGTACTTCAGGCATGCAGAAAACTGAAATCTGAAGGCTATATGATCGCGCTGGATGACTTTACCTTCCAGGAATCCAATATGCCTTTGATGGAAGTGGCGGATATTGTCAAGGTTGAATTTCCCGTTGTGGATATTGAAACTCAGCACAAGTATATCCGCCGGTATGGGGACCGCGTAAAATTTTTGGCGGAAAAAGTGGAGACGCGGGAGGAATACCAACTGGCCGCCGCCATGGGGTATGATTTCTTCCAAGGCTACTTCTTCAGCAAGCCGGTCATTGAAAAAAGAAAAGAAATCGCCAGCATGCCCACGGTTCTGATTCGTTTGATGCGGGAGCTGGACCTGCCGGAGCCGGATTATCAGAGGCTGACGGAGATCATTGAGACGGATGTGGGGCTCTCCTATAAGCTGCTGAGGTTTGCCGGGTCCGTTTTTTTCGGGAGCAGGGGCGATATATACACCGTCAAGCAGGCGCTGATCCGCCTGGGACTGAATGAAATCAAAAAATGGGTGTATCTGCTGCTGCTCAAGAATGTGCAGAGCGCGGATAACAAGGAATTGGTGAAGACCTGCCTCATACGGGCAAGATTCATGGAGTTGCTGGCGCTGGAGGCTGGCGGGGGCAGAAAACATTATGACTTCTTCCTGGCGGGGCTATTTTCTTCTGTAGATGTGCTGCTGGAATGCGCTATGGAGGAGGCGGTCAGGGAATTGCCCATCGCCCCGGAGGTGAAGGAAGCGTTGCTGGGGAAGAAAAACGATATCGCGCATGCGCTGCAGCTTGTTCTTTACCATGAATGCGGCAAATGGGATGAAATCGACATCAGCGAATTTGCCCCCGGGATGATACGGGACAGGATGATGAGCCTGTATATACAGTCTCTGCAATGGGCTTTCAGGCTGGAAGCCTGATGCGGGCTGTTAAAATCGTTCCTTTTTAAGGAAAATGGATTGGATTTTACTTCAATATTTGGAGGCGGTTGCTTTTTTTCACAAATTCCCCTATAATTAGACAAAATACGTGCAAAAATTACTTGGCCATTGTGTGTAATGATATTTATTTACTATCACTATCAGGCAGGAAGAAGGAGCCGCTGTGGAAGTTTATGTAGCACGACAGCCGATATTTGGCAAAGGGATGGATATCGTCGGCTATGAACTGTTATACCGGCGGAGCCTGAATAATTTTTTTGAAGGTGTCGATGACAACCAGGCGACGGCCGATTTGATTAACAATGCGTTTCTGGTGATGCAATTCAATGAGCTTACAAGCGGAACAAGGGCGTTTATCAATTTCTCCGCGGAGATGCTGATCAAGGAGATCCCCTTGCTTTTGCCCAAGGAAACCATCGTTGTGGAGGTTCTGGAAAGAGTCGAGGTCTCACCGGAAATTATCAAGGCTTGCCAGAGGTTGAAGGCGGAGGGGTATATGATCGCCCTGGACGACTTCAACTTTGAGGAATCCGGCATTCCGCTGCTTGAGCTGGCTGATATCGTCAAGGTGGAGTTCACTGCGGTGGATTTTGAAAAACAGCGCCTGTATTTGCACCGGTATGGGAAGCGCGTGAAGTTTCTGGCGGAGAAGGTGGAAACGCGGGAGGAATACCAAAAGGCCGCCTCCATGGGGTACGACTACTTCCAGGGTTATTTTTTCAGCAGGCCGGTGATTGAAAAAAAGCGGGAGATTGTCAGTATTCCTTCGACCCTGGTGCGGCTGATGGCAGAGCTGAACCAGGAGGACCCTGATTTTCAAAAGCTTGCAGATATCATCGAAACGGATGTGGGTCTATCGTATAAGCTTTTAAAGCTGGCCGGATCGGTATACTATGGCGCCAGGCATGATGTTTGCAACGTCAGGCTTGCGCTGTCCCGCCTGGGTTTGATTGAAATCAAAAAGTGGGTGTATCTCCTTCTGCTCAAGGATGTGAGAAACATTGAGAACAAGGAACTGATCACTACCTGCCTGATACGCGCGAGATTTATGGAGCTGCTGACCCTAAAAATCGGCAAGGGAGCAAGGGACAACGACTACTTTTTGGCAGGACTTTTCTCCGCCATACATGTGCTGCTTGATTGCACCATGGAGGAAGCCATAAAGGGATTGCCGATTTCTGCCGGGGTGAAGGAAGCGCTGCTGGGGCAGGACAACGATATCAAGGCCGCCATGGATCTCGTACTGAATTATGAGATGGGAAAGTGGGACAAGGTGGATGCCATGTGGATTACTCCTTCCATGGGCAGGGAAGATCTGATGCAGATATATATCGAGTCGCTGCAGTGGAAGTACAGGCTGGATTTTTAAAGGCTGGCCGTAAAGGGACTCCGCCCCGCACAGAATGGATGCGGGGTTTTATGTATCCGGACCATACTGCCCTTTGCATGTCCGCACGGCCGGGCTGCGCCGCAGGGCAAGGGAAGACAACAAAAGCCATAAGGGTGCATGTCATATGGGGTGCGTGTGTGGTATGATGTAACATGAATAGGTGTGGGGAGGAATAATGATGCGCTACGGGTATTTTGATAATGCTGCCAAGGAATATGTGATCGGCCGGGTGGACGTGCCCGTATCCTGGACCAATTATGTGGGCACACAGCGGATGGGCGGCGTGTTCAACCACACGGCAGGGGGGTATGTATGGCTGGATTCCCCCCAGTACCACCGCATCACCCGCTTCCGGCCCAACGGCGTGCCCATGGACAGGCCCGGCCACTACGTGTATTTGCGGGATGCGGAAACGGGCAAATACTGGTCGGTTAGCTGGCAGCCCACGGGCCTTCCGCTTGCGCAGGCGAAATATGCCTGCCGCCACGGGCTCAGCTATTCAAGGTACCTGTGCGAATACGAGGGCATTTCCGCCGTCCAGACCATTTTCATCCCAAGAAATGATGAGGTGGTTTTGTGGGACGTGACCGCCGAGAATACCTCCGATAGGGAGCGGACGCTGGATGTATTCGGGTATGTGGAGTTTTCCTTCCACCATATCGACATGGATAATCAGAATTTTCAGATGAGCCTGTACGCCACCGGCTCCCGCTATCAGGACGGGGCTGTGGAATACGAATTGCATTACGAGGAGGACAGCTACCAATACTTCACCGCCAGCTTCCAGCCCGTAAGCTTCGATTGCCTGCGGGATGCGTTTATCGGCCCTTACCGCACCGCAACGAACCCCCTGGGCGTGGAAAAGGGGTTGGTTTCCTCAAGCTTTGAAAAGACGGGCAACCATTGCGGCGCGCTGCATACCCGCGTCACCTTAAAGCCGGGGGAAAGGAAGCGCGTATTGTTCATTCTTGGACAGGGTGACTGCAAGGAGGCGAAACGGGCCAGGAAAAAGTATGACTTCCCCGCGGTGGACGCGGCCTTCAAAGAGCTGGCCTCCTTCTGGGCGGAAAAGCTTTCCAGGCTGCAGGTAGCCACGCCCAACCCCGACATGGACACCAGCCTCAACCTGTGGAACCTGTACCAAAGCGAGGTCAACGTCATGTTCTCCCGCTTTGCTTCCTTTATCGAGGTGGGCGGCCGCACAGGCCTTGGCTACCGGGACACGGCCCAGGACGCCATGTGCGTGCCCCACTCCAATCCGGATATGTGCCGCACCCGCATTTTGCAATTGCTGCGGGGCCAGGTGCGGGAGGGGTACGGGCTGCACCTGTTTGATCCCGCCTGGTTCACGCCGGGCAAGAAGCAATCCTTCCAATCGCCCACGGTAGTGCCAACGCCTGACAAGAGCGCCATGATCCATGGCCTCAAGGACGTATGCGCCGACGATGCGCTGTGGCTGATCCCCGCCATCTGCGAATATGTGCGGGAAACGGGGGACGCGGACTTTTTCCATCAGGTGATCCCCTATGCCGACGGCGGCCAGGATACGGTATACGAGCATATGAAGAAGATCCTGGACTTTACCTATGGCCAGTTGGGCGCCCACGGCATTGCCAAGGGCCTCCGGGCCGACTGGAACGACTGCCTGAACCTGGGCGGCGGGGAAAGCGCCATGGTGGCCTTTTTGCACCTGTGGGCGCTGAACCATTTCCTGTCCGCGGCGAACTATTTAAAGCGCGGCGAGGATGTGCGGCTGTACCGGGCCATGGAAAAGGAAATGGCGGAAAACTGCCGCCGCGTTCTGTGGAACGGCAAGTGGTTCATCCGCGGGATCACGGGCAAGGGCGCGCCTATCGGCACGCTGGATTCCGCCGAGGGGAAGGTGCACCTGGAGAGCAATACCTGGGCCGTGATCTCCGGCGCGGTGACGCGGGAGCAGGGCGAATCCGCCATGGATGCGGTGATGGAATACCTGTTTACCCCCTATGGGCTGATGCTCAACGCCCCGTCGTTTACCGTTCCAGACGATTCCATCGGCTTTGTTACCCGCGTCTATCCCGGCGTAAAGGAAAACGGGGCCATCTTCAGCCATCCCAACCCCTGGGCCTGGGTGGCGGAAGCTATGCTGGGCCGGGGCTCAAAGGCCATGAAGATGTACAATGCGCTGCTGCCGGCGCGTCAAAACGACAAGATCGAAATCCGCCAAAGCGAGCCGTATGCCTACTGCCAATTTATTATGGGCAAGGAGCATACCGCCCACGGCAGGGCGCGCCACCCCTGGATGACGGGCAGCGCGGGCTGGGCCTATTACGCCGCCACCAGGTATATGCTGGGCATCCGGCCCGAGTGGGACGGCCTGACCATCGATCCCTGCATCCCGGCGGAGTGGGAGGGCTTTACGGCCACCCGCGTTTTCCGGGGCGCCACCTACCGCATCACGGTGAAAAATCCCACGCATGCGGAAAAGGGCGTTTCCCGGCTGCTCTTTGACGGCCAGGCGGTGGACCGCATTCCCGTATGCCAGGCAGGCACGGTGCATACGGTGGAAGTTGTAATGGGGAACGTTTGAAAGAACGGGGAGGGACAGCCATGATCGCATTTGGCACCGGCGGCTGGCGGGCCATTATCGGCGAGGACTTTACCAAGGAAAACGTGCAGCGGCTGATGC